>CAIXFP010000296.1 GCA_903918705.1 uncultured Pseudomonadota bacterium | reverse complement strand
GTCTCGATCGTGCTGGGCGGCTTGATGCTGCTGCTGTTCGCCTATCTCACCTTGTTCCCCATCCTGGCCGCGAGCGTGCCGGGCTGATGAATGCCGTTCTCTTTCCACACTCCCCTTTCAAACGTAACCCAGGAGTTCCCATGCTGTTGAAGATCGCAAACCGCACCCATGCCCATCGCCAATCCGGTATGACCATGATCGAACTCGCCGTCGTCATGATGATTCTCGCTGTTCTGGCCTTCGGGGCTTTCCGGCTGTTCAAGGGCGGCACCAAGAGCGCACGCGCTCAGTCCTTGATGATGACTTTCGATCAGGTCGGCGGCGCCCTGGAACGCTTCCAGGCCGAGACCGGCTGTTATCCCAACCGCCTCGACCCGCTTTGGGATCGCAACCTGGCCATCGCCGCCAACAACTTCTGCGGCCTGGACCTGCGTCCGAACTGGAAAGAGCCGTACATGAAGGAACAGCCGATGGACGCCGCCGGCAACATGATGCTGGATGCGGTGCAATCCGGCGCGACCTTGCAGATCACCCGCGCGGTCGGCGGCCTTGGCACCATGTGGTTGCTCACGGCGACGAACATCCCGAACAACATCGCCCAGATCGCGGTCAACAGTTGCAACAGCACGGATCCGACGACCGTTATTCCAGCCGTCTGGGGGAATAACCTGAAGTGCATTGGTTTGGCCAACGGGGCGGAGCTGACCAACGTGGTGTTCCGCTTCAGCTCGAATATCTAAACCATGCTGCTGGGTAATTGCCACCGCCACCGCCAGGCCGGGAGCGCCATGCTGCTGCTGTTGGTCGGCCTGGCCGGCCTGGTGATGGCCGTGTCGGTGGGGCTGTTGCGCGGGGAAGACCAGGCGCGGACCAATCGCGCCGATGTCGATCACAGTGCCTACCTGCGGGACGCCGCGGCTCGCCTTGCGCGTTGGTACGAGGTCAACTCGGCCACCACCGGCGCGCAGGCCGGGCAGATCGACATGGCGCAGGCGCTGGCGGGTGCCGGCGTCACCCAGCGCTACAACCTGCAATCCGCCTCCAGCGTGCGCCTCAGCGATGGCCTGGTGTCCTGGCACGTGATGGCGCTCTGGCTTCCGGAGCCGATCCGCGTCCAGGGCACGGCATTCGATGCCGCGACCGGGGTGTTGACCCCGGGCACCTTGATCAGCACCGGCCAGCCCGCCGATCTTGTCTCGGCCATCGTCAACGGCCATGCCTCGCAACTTGTGGCGTTTACCGAGAGCAGCCGTCGGGTGCGCCGGGTGGCGGCCCGTCTGGAGAATCTGTTTGCCGCCCGGCGAAGCATGGATCCATTCGGTCCTGCCGGCCGCGACTGGTTCCGTGCCCTCGATTGCGCCGCGGTCCAGACCGGCGAGTTGCCTTGCTACGACGTTTATACCGACATGGCAACGACGTCAGCGCCGGCCCAGGCCGGCATCGAGGCGACTCTGACGGTGAACGCCTGGGGGCTGCCCATCAACCTCAGCAATCTGCAGGACAGCAGCGTCGTTCCCCCCTATTCCATGGCCGTGAACACGACGACCCCCTGGGGTGGGGGTGGTTGGCGCGGTGGCCCAGGAGCCCTGAATGGATCTCTACGACTTTGTCGCCACGACCCTGCTCCAGCCGGGCGTCTCCGACATCCACCTCACCGTCAACAATGCCCCCTGGGTGCGCCAGGATGGGCGACTGTTGGCCGTGCAGGAGCCCGCATGGGTGGATGATTCGCTGATCCGGGTGCTGCTCGAACGCCTGGGGGTGCCCGATCCCAATGCCGCGCTGGCCATGATCGAGAAACGGGAAAGGGAGTTGGCGCGGGAGGACGCCCGGAGTGGGCTCGACTTCGGCGCCGAAGTGCAGGGGGTGCGCTTGCGTTGCAATCTGGCCCTAGCCAATGGCGGCCTCTTGAGCCTGGTCATGCGCAAGCTGAACGACCATATCCCCAGTCTCGCGTCCCTGGGCCTTCCTGACACCATTGCCCATCAGGTGGACAAGCCCACCGGCCTGGTGCTGGTGACCGGTCCCACCGGCTCGGGCAAATCCACCACGCTCGCGTCCATCCTCGATTACCTCAACGAACAGGTGGAAGGCCACATCCTCACCATCGAGGATCCCGTGGAATATCTGCTGCCGCAGCGCCGCTGCAAGGTGACGCGCAAGGAAATCCACAAGGACGCCCCGTCGTTCCTCGGCGCCCTGCGCGCCGCCATGCGGCAAGACCCGGACATCATCATGATCGGCGAAATCCGCGACCGGGAGACGATGCGCGCGGCCATGAGCGCGGCCGAGACCGGGCACCTGGTGCTGGGCACGCTGCACACCACCAGCGCCGCCAAGACCGTCGACCGCG
>CAIXFP010000295.1 GCA_903918705.1 uncultured Pseudomonadota bacterium | reverse complement strand
GCGCCTTCCAGGGCCACCGGGTAGAACGGGCCGCGCCCGAGGAACAGGGCGTCCTTCTTGTCGGCGAAGCCGCGCGCCATCAGCTTGATGGCGTCGGACAGGGCCAGCACCACTTCCACCTGGCGCGGCAGGGCCTGCAGTTCGTCCACCAGTTCCGCTTCCCGCTCCGCCGCCATGCCGTGGCGCCGTGCCAGGGCGAGGGTGAGCAGGCGCAGGGCGGCCAACTGGGTGGTGAAGGCCTTGGTGGAGGCCACGCCGATCTCCGGGCCGGCGCGGGTCATCAGGGCGACGTCGGACTCCCGGGTGAGGGACGATTCCGGCACGTTGCAGATGGTCATGCTGCCGACATAGCCGGCGGACTTGGCGAAGCGCAGGGCGGCCAGAGTGTCCGCGGTCTCGCCCGATTGCGAGATGGACAGGAACAAGGTGCCTTCCGGCACCACCACCTTGCGGTAGCGGTATTCGCTGGCGACTTCCACGTGGCAGGGCACGCCGGCTTCTTCCAGCCAGTATTTCGCCACCATGCCGGCGTGGTAGCTGGTGCCGCAGGCGATGATGTGGACACCGCGGGCCTGGTCGAACAGCTCCTGGGCGCGGTGGCCGAAGCTTTCTTCCAGAAGGCGGCCCTTGTGGATGCGGCCTTCCAGGGTTTCCGCGATCACCGCCGGCTGCTCGAAGATTTCCTTGAGCATGTAGTGGGCGTAGGGGCCCTTCTCGCTGGTGGACGCGGAAAGCTGCGACAGACGTTCCGGGCGCGCCACCGGATTGCCGGCCAGGTCGTAGACGTTCACGCCATCGCGGCGGATCTCGGCGATGTCGCCTTCTTCCAGGAACATGAAGCGCTGGGTCACCGGCAGCAGGGCGAACACGTCGGAGGCGATGAAGTTCTCGCCCGAGTCCATTCCGAGGCCGATCACCAATGGGCTGCCGGAACGGGCGACGATGAGGCGGTCGGGATCGTCCGGGCTCACCACGGCCAGGCCGTAGGCGCCCACCAGTTGCTTCGCCGCCAGTTGCACCGCCTTCAGCAGGTCCGGCTCGCTTTCCAGAACATGGGCGAGCAGGTGGGCGATGACCTCCGTATCGGTTTCCGAGGTGAAGCGGTAACCGAGGGCTTGCAGCTCCGCGCGCAGTTCGGCGTGGTTTTCGATGATGCCGTTGTGCACCACCGCCACCTTTTCTCCACTCATGTGGGGGTGGGCGTTGCGCTCCGCCGGCATGCCGTGGGTGGCCCAGCGGGTGTGGGCGATGCCGAGGTCGCCGGGGATCGGCTGCTCCGCCTCCATCTGGCGCAGGTTGGCCACCTTGCCCACGGAACGAATGCGCTGCATGGCGCCGTCGCTACCGCGCACGGCCAGGCCGGCGGAGTCGTAGCCGCGGTATTCCAGGCGTTTCAGGCCCTCCAGCAGGATGGGAACGATGTTGCGATGCGCGATTGCGCCGACGATGCCGCACATGAATCAGGTCTCCGCTTATTTCTGTTTTACCGGCCGAACCCAGCCGGGAAGGGTAAGTTGCTTGGCGCGCGACAGGGTCAGTTGCCCGGCCGGCGCGTCTCGGGTCAATGTGGTACCGGCGCCCAGAGTGGCGCCGCGGCCCACGGTGACCGGGGC
>CAIXFP010000294.1 GCA_903918705.1 uncultured Pseudomonadota bacterium | reverse complement strand
GTGCGATCCGCGTCGCCGATCTGGCGGAACCGGAGACATTGTCGGCCAAGCTGGATGAGCTGCTGCTGCATCACAACACGCTGTTGCAAGGCTTCGGCAAGCCGCCGTTCAGCAAGGGCGTCCTGCTCGACGGCCTGTTGAAGCTGGCGCCGCAAATCCTGCCTTTCGCCGAACCGGTGTGGGAACGGCTGGATGAACTCCGCCGCGGCGGCAAGCGCATCTTGTTCGAAGGCGCCCAGGCTGTGATGCTGGACGTCGATCACGGCACCTATCCGTTCGTCACCTCCAGCAACTGCACCGCCGGTGGCGCCTCCACCGGATCCGGCATGGGCCCGTCCGCCATGCATTACATCCTCGGCATCACCAAGGCCTACACCACGCGCGTCGGCTCCGGCCCGTTCCCCACCGAGCTGTTCGACGACGTCGGCCGCTGGCTGGCGGAGAAGGGCCACGAAGTGGGTGCGACCACCGGCCGTGCCCGCCGCTGCGGCTGGTTCGACGCCGCGGCCCTCAAGCGCTCCATCCAGATCAACGGCTTGACCGGCATGTGCGTCACCAAGCTGGACGTGCTGGACGGCATGGACACCATCCGCATCTGCACCGGCTACAAGCTGGGCGGCGAAGTGTGCGACATCCTGCCGGTGGGTTCGGAAATGCTGGCCGACTGCGAACCGATCTACGAAGAGCATCCCGGCTGGAAGGACAGCACCGTGGGGGTCAAGACCTTCGAGACCCTGCCGGCCAACGCCCAGTCGTATTTGAAGCGCATGGAAGAGTTGTGCGGCGTCCCCGCCGACATCATTTCCACCGGCCCGGACCGCTCCGAAACCATCGTGCGGCGGCATCCGTTCGAGTGAGGCGTTCCTCGCGGGAATGAAAAGGGCGGCCGTCCTTGCCAAGGCGCGCCGGCGTTCTCGACCGCTGACACGAATGGAGGCTGGCGCTTGCACGCGACTTGATGCAGGCTTCACGCCTGCTCAAGAGGAATGTCCCATGAATCTGGAAACCGCCCCCCACCCGGAAGGCTTGCGCCGCGTCGCCATCGACCCCATCTCGCGCGTGGAAGGCCACGGCAAGGTCACCCTGCTGCTGGACGAGGACGACCACGTCCAGCAGGTGCGTCTGCACATCGTCGAATTCCGTGGCTTCGAGAAATTCATCCAGGGCCGCCCCTATTGGGAAGTGCCGGTGATGGTGCAGCGCCTCTGCGGCATTTGCCCGGTGTCCCACCACCTGGCGGCCTCCAAGGCCCTGGACCAGATCGTCGGCGCCCACAAGCTCACCCCCACCGCCGACAAGCTGCGCCGCCTCATGCACTACGGCCAGATCCTGCAGTCCCACGCCCTGCACTTCTTCCACCTGTCCTCGCCCGACCTGCTGTTCGGTTTTGCCTCCGACGTGGCCCGCCGCAACATCGTCGGGGTGGCCGCCGCCTACCCGGACGTGGCGCGCCAGGGCGTCCTGCTGCGCAAGTTCGGCCAGGAGGTGATCCGCCATACCGCAGGCAAGCGGGTGCACGGCACCGGCTCGGTGCCGGGCGGGGTGAACAAGAACCTCAGCCTCGCCGAGCGCGACG
>CAIXFP010000293.1 GCA_903918705.1 uncultured Pseudomonadota bacterium | reverse complement strand
CCATGCTTGGCGCTGATCAGGCACACCGGTATGCCCAGTTGCCGTTCCAGGATCTCGGTATCGACGCGGATGCCGAGATGCTGGGCTTCGTCGGCCATGTTGAGGGCCAGCAGCATGGGCAGGCCGAGGGACTTCAGTTGCAGCACCAGGGCCAGTTGCCGTTCCAGTTGCGTGGTGTTGAGCACCACCAGGATGCCGTTCAAGGGCTGGGTTTCGACGAAATGCCGCGCCACCCTCTCGTCCTCGGAAAAACCGTGCAGGTTGTGCAGGCCCGGCAGATCCACCAGTTCCACCATGGAGTCGCCCAGCAATAGTTTGGCGGAGAGCAGTTCGACGGTGAGGCCGGGCCAGTTGCCGACCCGGGCGCCGGCGCCGGTCAAGCGGTTGAACAGGGTGGATTTTCCGGTATTGGGCATGCCCACCAGGGCGATGTGTTTGCTCATTTGCGTCAGGCGTTAGGGGCAGCCGGCTTCGTGCGGGCAGGGCTGCAACTGGATGGCGGCGGCTTCGCTGCGGCGGATGATCAGGTCGGTCTGGCCTGCGCGCACCTGGATTGGGCCCTGGAACGGGGAGCGGCGGATCACCTTGACGCGGCGTCCCGGCAACAGGCCCAGGGCGCGCATGCGGGCCGTGAGTTCGATGCCCGCGTCGATCTGGACGATGGTGCCGCAACGGCCGGCGGGCAGGGTGCTGAGGGTGCAGGATTGGGTCATGAAAAAATCATGGCAGGACGGCCTGGATGCGGCGGACGGCCTGGTCCGTGCCGTCGTCGAGTCGGACGACATGAGGCAGTTCGTCGTTGCTGAAGGGGTCGAGGGCGGCGAACTGGGCGGCCAGCACGGCGCTGTCGGCTTCCGAGGCATCGCCGCCGCTGGCCTGGCGCGCCGCGATGCGTTGCCGCAGCAGTTCGGCGGGCGCCTCCAGGGCGGCGATGTGCCAGGGCAGGGCGAGTTCCGCGGCCAGGGACTGGAACGGGACGCGCCAGTCCCGCTTGATGAAGGTGGCGTCGATGATGACGCGGAAGCCCGCCGAGAGCAGGGCGCGCGCCAGTTCCAGCAGGCGCGCCAGGGTGCGCTGGCCCGCCGCGCGGCTGTAGATGTCCTGGGCAAGACTACGGCTGTCGGCCAGGGCGGCGAGGCCGAACAGACGCTTGCGCTCCACGTCGGAGCGCAAGCGCACCGTCGGCAGGTGGCCGGGCAGGCGCTCCAGCAGATGTTGCGACATCCAGGTCTTGCCGCTGCCGGAAACGCCGTGCATGAGCAGCAACGCGGGCGCGGGCGCTTGCGTGATGTGCGCGGCCAGGCGCAGGTAGCTCAAGGTTTCCGCGAAATCCGCGTCAGCCTGGCTGGCGCGGATGGCGGCCACCTTGGCCCGCACCAGGGCGCGATAGGCCAGGTAGTAGGGCAGGGCGGCCAGACCGGCGTAATCGCCGCTGTGTTCCAGGTAACGGTTGAGGAAACGCCAGGCCAGCGCCGCGTGGCCGCGATGCAGCAGGTCCATGCACAGGAAGGCAACTTCGCTGATGACGTCGATGCAGCGCAGGTCGGGGTTGAACTCGATACCGTCAAAAATGATGGGCGCACCGTCCACCCAGGCGATGTTGCCCAGGTGCAGGTCGCCGTGACACTCGCGGACGTAGCCCTGTTCCAGGCGTGCCGCGAACTGCCCGGCCAGGCGCCGCCCTTCGGCCAGGCTCCAGGATTCGAGATGGTTCAGCAGTGTTTCTCCCTCCCCCTCCAGGGGAGGGGGAGAGAAAGACGCCTGATGAACCATGGGTGCCAGGTTGGGCGTTGTTCCCTCGCCCCCTGTCCCGCCCCCAAAGGGGGAGGGGAGTATTGAGCGCAACTGCCGGAAGTTCTCCGCCACCGGCGCCCGCACGGCGTGCGCGGTGCCGAAGCCGCTTTTCGCCGGCAGCACGGCGATCTCGCCGTGGAACCGGGCTACCCGGTCGGCGATGGCGTCGATCTGCTCAGCGCTGATTTCCGCTTCCCGGTCCAGAGTGGCGTCCGCCGGGAAGGCTCGCATCCGTACCGCCCATTCCCGCGCCGGTCCTCTTCCGCCGACGCGCGGTGGCGCGCCGGTGACGGCTACGACATCGAGATAGATTTCCGGGGCCAGGCGGCGGTTGAGGCGAACTTCCTCGCGGCAACAGTGCTCGCGCCGGTCCAGGGTGCTGAAGTCGAGGAAACCCAGGTTCACCGGCTTCTTCAGCTTGTAGGCGTAAGCCCCCGCCAGGATCACCCAGGAAAT
>CAIXFP010000292.1 GCA_903918705.1 uncultured Pseudomonadota bacterium | reverse complement strand
CCAGGGCGATGATGACGTTACTCATGTTCCAACCTTTCCGGAGAAATGCTTTCCCAGCGCGCGCAGGCCGGGCACTGCCAGAAGAACTGGCGCGCCTTGAAGCCGCAATCGCCGCACTGGTAATAGGCGATCTGGCTGACCTGGCGATGCACCAGATCCTGGGCGAGACGGCTTTCCACCCGGCCTTCCATGGCTTCCGGCCGCAGCGCGTTGCTGGCCTGCAGGTAATCATCGAGGGCGCGCAGGCTGGGATTGCGCTTCAGTTCCCCCGCCGCCAGTTCCCGCGCCGCATCCCAACCCTGGCGCGCGGCCACCGTCTGGAACAACAGATGCAGCAGGTCCGGACTGGGGCGCTGTTCCAGATACCCCTGCAGCAGGCGCACCGCCTGTTCATGGCGTCCCATGCGGTCATAGGCCTGGACCAGTCGTTCCGCGGCGATGGGCAGAAAGGCCGGATTGATGTCCTCGATGCGGCGCCAGGCAGCAATGGCGGCATCCAGGGCACCGGCTTGGGCTTCCAGGTCGCCCAGCAGGAGACAGGCGCGCGCGGAACGGCGATTCACGCGCGTAGCCTGATCCAGATGGGCACGGGCGGCATCGGTTTCACCGCGCAGCATGGCTGAGGCGGCCAGTTCACAGTGGTAGTGGGCGGTGTTGGCATTCTGTGACAGGCAGCCCAGTTTTTCCAGGCGCTGCGCGGTGACGATGGCCTTCTGCCAATCTTTGGTAAGCACCTGGATTTCCTGGAGATTGCGCAGCGCATCCAGGGCGTGCACCCCGGTTTCCAGGCGCTGGAAAACCTCCTCGGCGCGGTCCAGCAAGCCTGCCTTGAGAAAATCCACCCCCAGTCCATAGAGGGCATTCATGCGCTGGTCCTGGGCCAGATCGGCGCGATCCACCAGACTCTGGTGGATGCGAATGGCGCGGTCCAGTTCGCCACGGCGGCGGAACAGGGCACCCAGGGCAAAGTGCAATTCCAGGGTATCCGGGTCGAGGCGGGCGACTTCCAGGAAGGCTTCGATGGCCTGGTCCGGCTGCTCGTTGAGCAGGTAGTTGAGACCCTTGAAATAGGAACGCGGCACCGCGCGTGATTCCTGCATCACATGGCGGATGTCCACCCGGGCGGCCAGCCAGCCGAGGGCGAAGAACAGGGGGATGACCAGGAGGTGCCAGGCTTCGAGTTCCAAAGCGTTACTCCGGCTTGCTATGGTCGACGACGGCGCGGCGCAATTGCCGCAGCTCGCGATGGTTGCGCAGGAGGCGCCAGGAACAGGCCAGCAATCCGACCAGCAGGCCGACCGCGAAGGACACCAGGATCACCAGGGCCAGGGGCGAACGCCATTCGTAGCCGAGGAAGTAGCGCAAGGTGACGTCGTCGCTATTCTTGACCGCGAACCCGAGCAACAACACGAACAAGATGATCTTGAAAAACAGTGCCAGATAGCGCATGGCCTGAAGGGGGGCGGGAAAGGCTGGGATTGTAGCGGCAGGATCGGCATAGGGGGCAGTCTATGAGACTGCGCCCCTGCCACACCACCCGGCATGCGGGTCCGCACCGGGCGGTTCGAGAAGTTGAGGTTTACCCCGTGCTCCTTGTGTGAGGGCGCGGGCGTCGGTCTTCATCACTGCCCGGAACAGACTTGGCTTCACCTCGCCACTTCCGGACCGTTCCGCCAATGCGGACATCTGATGCCATTTCCAACACATCGCCTTCCAAGAATCACTCCTTCTCGTTCGGCCCTTCACT
>CAIXFP010000291.1 GCA_903918705.1 uncultured Pseudomonadota bacterium | reverse complement strand
GTTACTGGAGGCGCGTGCCGGAGTCGAACCGACCTACACGGATTTGCAATCCGGTGCATAACCGCTTTGCTAACGCGCCCTGAGACTGAACGCTCGCCTGAAAGTGAAAGGGGAAAGTGAAAGGTATCTTTCGCTTTCCCCTGAAATGCTGGAGCGGGAAACGAGACTCGAACTCGCGACCTCAACCTTGGCAAGGTTGCGCTCTACCAACTGAGCTATTCCCGCATCGAAGTGAGCGCGCATTATATATACGAAACCGATGCTGTCAACCGGCAGCGGGCTCGTTTCTGAGCGCCTTCCAGGCCATGCGCAGGTAATGCAACATGGACCAGAGGGTGAGGAAGGCGGCCAAGTAGAGCAGCCAGCGGCCAATGATCACGGTGTATTGCCAGGTTCCGATGGGGTCATGGTAGAGCAGCATCAGGATGGCCAGCATTTGCGCGGTGGTTTTCAACTTGCCGATGAACGACACCGCCACCTTGCCGGAACGGCCCAGTTTGGCCATCCACTCGCGCAGGGCGCTGATGGCGATTTCCCGGCCGATGATGATGAGCGCCACGTCGACGCTGGCGCGGCTCAGGTCCACCAGGACGATGAGGGCGGCGGCCACCATGAGTTTGTCGGCGACGGGATCGAGGAAGGCGCCGAAGGCGGACATCTGGTTGAGACGCCGCGCCAGCCAGCCGTCCAGCCAGTCGGTGAGGGCGGCCAGGGCAAAAATGGCGGTGGCGATGACGTTGATGCTGTGCTTCGGCAGGAACCCGTCGGGCAGGTAAAACACCGCCACGAACAGCGGGATCAGGAAGATGCGCAGCCAGGTCAGACTATTGGGCAGGTTGAAGGGCATGAGCGCCTGTTTCGGTCGGGGTCATGCCCCCGTGCGGCCGGGCTGCGGGATGCGGTGCGGAGCGCGGGGGTCGAATGGGGCCATTGTCCCTGAGGCAACCGCACCGCCGCAATGCGCCCGTAAACAAACGGCGCCGCGGGCGGTCAATGCAGTTCGCGGTAAATTTTCTCCGCCAGGTCGCGGCTGATGCCTTCCACCCGGGCCAACTCCTCCACGCCAGCATCCACCACGCCGCGCAGGCCGCCGAAGGTCTGCAGCAACTTCTGGCGGCGTTTCGCGCCGACCCCGGCGATGTCCTCCAGGCTCGACTGGGTGCGGGTCTTGCCGCGCCTGGCGCGGTGCCCGGTGATGGCGAAGCGGTGGGCCTCGTCGCGCACCTGCTGGATCAGGTGCAGGCCGGGATGATCCGGGGGCAGCCGCAGCGGTTCCGCTTCGTCGGGGAAGAACAGTTGCTCCATGCCCGGCTTGCGCTCCACGCCTTTAGCCACGCCGACCAGCGCGATGTCGGACAGCCCGAATTCAGTCATCACCTCCACCGCCATACCCAACTGTCCCGCGCCGCCATCGATCAAAATCAGGTCGGGGCGCTTGCCTTCGCCTTGCTGCAATTTTTGATAGCGCCGCTGCAAAGCCTGTTTCATCGCAGCATAGTCGTCGCCGGGGGTAAT
>CAIXFP010000290.1 GCA_903918705.1 uncultured Pseudomonadota bacterium | reverse complement strand
GCTTGTCATACAGCTTCTTGCCCTTCGCCAGCGCCAGTTCGCACTTGATCTTCCCCTTCTTCAAGTACATTTTGGTGGGAATGAGCGCCAGGCCCTTTTCGCGGGTCTGGCCCAGCAGCTTGTCGATCTCGCGGCGGTGCAGCAGCAGCTTGCGGTTGCGGATGGGAGGGTGGTTCTCGCGGTTGCCGTGCGAGTACTGGCTGATGTGGGCGTTGATGAGCCAGGCCTCGTTGCCGAGCACCGCGCCATAGGCGTCCTTGAGTTGGACTTTGCCGTCCTTGGCGGCCTTCACCTCCGTCCCGGTCAGCACCAGTCCGGCCTCGAACCGCTCCATGAGGAAATAGTTGTGGCGGGCCTGCCGGTTGTCGCTCAGGATCTTGCCGGCGAACTCATCCAGGGCGGCAAGGTCGCCCTTGCTCAGCACGACCTTGCCGCGGCCGAACTTGACCTTGTCCTCGGATAGCACCACTTCATAAGCCATCTTGCCCTCGGCCAACTTGCCGGCGGAGGCGGCGCGGTCCAGGGCTTCCTGAGCGGTCTTGGAAACCTGGGCGATGTCGGCCTCGTTCTTGGTCAGGCGGTCGGAATGCACCTGGAGCGTGACATAAGCGTCGTCGATGCGCTTGTTGGCGGCCTCCAGCCCGGCGGCGCCGGCCTTGAGCGCGGCATCGGTGGCCTTGCCGCGGCTGTCCAGGGTATCGAGCCGGGCATTCACCGGCTTGAGCTGGCTCTGTACATAATCCTGGACAAACTCCTTGCTGGCACAGCCTGATAAAAGCACTGCCAAAACAAGCAACTTCGCTAGGCTCTTCATCTAAAACTCCATTTCTTTTCACTAACACGTTGATTGCAGAATATCGCATCGGCAAGAAACGGCCAAGAATCAAGCGCGATTTTATTGACGCGGGATGTAACTGTAGTCCGGGGCATCCAGTTTGATTTCGACGGGGCCGCTATCGACCTTGACCGACGCAACCCCCGCCAGGTTCGGGAAAGCGAGCAAAAAAATCACCATGAGCACCTGGATGATCAGGAACGGCAGGGCGCCCCAGTAGATGTCGCTGGTCCGGACCTCCCTGGGTGCGACGCTTTTCAGGTAGAACAGGGCGAAGCCGAAGGGCGGGTGCATGAACGAGGTCTGCATGTTGATACCTAGCAGCACCCCGAACCAGACCAGGTCGATGCCCATCTTGATGGCCACCGGGGCGAGCAGCGGCACGGCGATGAAGGCGATCTCGAAGAAATCCAGAAAGAACGCCAGCACGAACACCATCAGGTTGACCACGAGGAGGAAGCCCAGGCGGCCTCCGGGCAGGCCGGTGAGCAGGCTCTCCACCCAGACGTCGCCTTCCAGCAGGCGGAACACCAGGGTAAAGACGGTGGAGCCGATCAGAATGAAGCTCACAAAAGTGGTCAGACGGGCCGTGGCGTCCATGGCCCGGGTCAATACGTCCCGCGACAGACGCCGTTTGGCCAGGGCCAGCAGCAGGGCGCCCGCCGCGCCCATGGCGCCACCTTCGGTGGGAGTGGCGATGCCCAGGAAGATGGTGCCAAGCACCAGGAATACCAGGAGCAAAGGCGGCAGCATGGAGGCCAGCGATTTCACCAGCAACGCCCCGCCGCGCAGCCTGCGCGCCGCGGCCGGCAATGCCGGAACCGCCCGCGGCCAGGCCAGGCTGACGATCAGCACGAACCCCACGTAAAGTCCGGTGAGCAGCAGCGCCGGCACAAGGGCGCCGCGATACATGTCGCCCACCGAGACGCCCAACTGGTCGGACAGGACGATCAGCACCAGGGAGGGCGGGATGATCTGGGCCAGGCTGCCCGATGCGGCGATGACGCCGCTGGCCAGGCGCTTGTCGTAGCCGTAGCGCAGCATGATGGGCAACGAAATCAACCCCATGGCGATGACCGAGGCGGCCACCACACCGGTGGTGGCCGCCAGCAGGGCGCCGACGAAGATCACCGCGTAGGCCAGACCGCCGCGGATCGGTCCGAACAACTGGCCGATGCTGTCCAGCAGTTCCTCGGCCATGCCGCTCTTCTCCAGGATCAGGCCCATGAAGGTAAAAAATGGAATGGCCAGCAAGGTGGCGTTGCCCATGATGCCGTACACCCGCTCCGGCAGGGCCTGGAGCTGGTCGATGCCGAAGTAGCCCAGGAATATCCCGATGCCGGCGAAGAGCAGTCCATTGGCCGCCAGGGAGAAGGCCACCGGATAGCCGAGCAGGAGTAAGGCCACCAGCCCGAGGAACATCGCCGGCGCCATGATCTCGAACATCAAGCCACCTCTTCGGGGCGTTCCTGAACCAGCGGTATCCGACCGGTGAGGAAGGCGGCGCGCTTGATGACTTCCGCGATGCCCTGCAATCCGAGCAGGGCGAAGCCCACGGGGATCGCCAGCTTGATGGGCCAGCGCGAGAGGCCGCCGGCGTCCGGCGACATCTCGCCTTCCGCCCATGACGTCACGAAGCCGTCCCAGCCCATCCACGCCAGCAGTCCGCACAGGGGCAGCAAGAACAGCAGGCCGCCGATCAGGTCGATCCAGGCTTGCGCGCGCGGCGAGAAGCGGCCGTAGAGAATGTCGATGCGGACGTGGCCGTTGTGCTTCAAGGTGTAGCCAGCGCCCAGCAGGAAGATCAGGGCGAACAGGTACCACTGGATTTCCAGCCAGGCATTGGAGGAGCGGTCGAAACCGTAGCGGATCGCCGCGTTGCCGGCGGAGATCAGGGTGGCCACCAGCACCAGCCACTTCGACGCGCGGCCAACCCATTCGTTGAGCGCGTCGATGGCGCGTGCGATGGTGAGGAGTTGATTCATCATTCAGGCCGGAACGCGCGTAACCACCCCTCCGCCCCGGGGAGGGGCCAGGGGAGAGGGAGGCCGGTGGACAGGCAGTGGTGGTCCCCTCTCCCCAACCCTCCCAAGGAGGGGGAGGGGAGGTTGCACGGTGCGCGCACTACTCCCCCGCCACCGTCATGTTGCCGATCAGGATCGAGCCCACCCGGCGGGAACCGCGGGTTTCCACATCGCGGCCGATGCCGACGATGCCGCCCAGCATGTCGCGCAGGTTGCCGGCGATGGTGATTTCCTCCACCGGATAGGCGAT
>CAIXFP010000289.1 GCA_903918705.1 uncultured Pseudomonadota bacterium | reverse complement strand
GTCGATATGGGAGGGGTCGATGGTGCCGTTGGCGGTGGCGTTCTGGCTGATGTTGAACAGCACGGTCGCGGTCTGGTCCTGCTGGTTGTAGTACACCGCCGTCGGAGTGGGCGCCAGGGCGACTTCAGTGCTGGGCAGGGTCATGTTGTTGTTGTAGCCGTCGCCGCGGCCGGTGCCGGCGGCGCGGGAGATATTCCAGTTGTAGAGGTTCTCCACCGAGGCCGGGTCCATCTTCTTGTTGAACTGGAAGGTCATGGCGAAGGTCTGCTGGGAGCCGGCGTTCAACAGGTAGTTGCTCATCGCGGTCAACCTGGTGTCCGGGCCCAACTTGGAGAGGAAGGGCTTGTAGAGGGTAGGTGTATAGGTCGCCGTCATCTTCGGGTTGGATTGCTGGAAAATGTACTTGCTCAGGTTGCCGGCCAAGGTGGTGTCTTTGGGCGAAAGCGTATTCAGCGTGCTTACGACGTCCTGCGCCTGGCTCGGCTGGCCACTGTCGACGTAGGCGTAGCCCATTTCGGAGTAGGCCTCCAGGTAGCCGTTATTCACGCCCACCGCGTTCTTGAACGCAGTGATGGCATCCGTGTAGTTGCCCTGTTTGGCATAGGCCTGGCCGAGGCCGAAATAGCCGTAGGCATTCCTGGGATCTTGCTGTTGTACCTTGAGGAACTGCTGGATGGCGTCGTTGTACTGGCCGGCGGCCAGATAGCCCTGGCCCAGGGAGTAATTGTTGGGGGCATTGGGGTTGTACTTCACCGCGAGCTGGTACTGAGTCAGGGCATTGGCCGTGTCGGTGTTCGTGGTATAGACGTTGCCGAGCTGGGTATGCAGGTCGTCGCGGTTGGGCGCGATTTTCAGTGCCTTGACATAGGCGTCGATGGCGCCTTGCGTGTTGCCCTGGGTGATCATGGAGCGCGCCATATAGTCGTAGGCGTTGAGGGCGGAGTCCGAGGTGGGCGCCACGCTGATGGCGCGTTTGAAGCTGGCAATGGCCAGGTCGTAATGCCCGGCCTGGAACTGGTTCAGGCCCGTGACGAGGTTGCGCTGCGAGAGGCTTTGCATCTGCGTGCTCGCGGTGTTGTCGACGGGTGAGAAAAGATCGCTTGCAGTGGCTGAAAAGATGTCCATGGTGCCGGCTCCTGTCGGTGGAGAAACCACCTTATCCTTTATAGCGGCAGTTTCCTGGAGAACTGGAGGGCGGTTTCATGGCCCCACACGCCGCCCGACACCCGTTCATGGCCAGCCAAATCCCGCGCGCTGAACACTTCCGCGAATCCGGCCCGGCTCAGCAGGTCGCGCACTGCGCCGGCCTGGTCCCAGCCGTGTTCCAGCAGTAGCCCGCCACCGGATTCCAGGTGGGCGGGCGCTTCGGCGACCAGGCGGCGGATCAGGTCGAGCCCATCTGCGCCCGAGGCCAACGCCAGGCGCGGCTCGTAACGGAGGTCGCCTTGCGTGAGATGCGGGTCGGCGGCGGCAATGTAGGGTGGGTTGCCGACGACGAAGTGGAAGCGGCGCTCACCCAATGCCGCGTAGGCATCGCTTTCCAGAAATTCCACGGCGACGCCCAGGCTGGCGGCGTTGCTTCGCGCCACATTCAGGGCCGCCGCGCTGTAGTCGACGCCCGTGAGCCGGCACAACGGCCGTTCCAGCGCCAGGCTGATGGCCACCACGCCGCTGCCGACGCCGATGTCGAGAATGTTGTATGTCGCGTCTCGGGGCAGGCGTGACAGAGCCTGTTCCAGCAGTAGTTCGGTATCCGGCCGGGGGATGAGCACGTCGGGTGTGATCCGGAAAGAGCGGCCGTAGAACTCGCGTTCGCCCAGCAGGTAGGCCACCGGCTCGCCGGCCAGACGGCGCTCCACCAGGCTGGCCACGGCCGCGGCCTGGACCGGCGTGAGGACATCGCGGTCGTGGCCGATCAGCCAGGCGCGCTCGACGCCCAAGGCGTGGGCGTACAGGACCTGGGCTTCCAGGCGGGCGACCCGGGGAGGGAGGGAAAGAACCTCGGCCAACTGGCGGGCGGCCTGCTTGAGTTGGTCGGCTAGCATGCTGTTGTAGCGCCGGCGCCTCGCCGGCGTCCTGCAAATAACGCCGGCGAGGCGCCGGCACTACTGTTCACCGCTCAGCGCCGCCAGCAACTCCGCCTGGTGTTCGGCGGTGAGCGCGTTGATGAGCTCGTCGAGGTCGCCCTCCATGACCTGGGCGAGCTTGTACAAAGTGAGGTTGATGCGGTGGTCGGTGATGCGGCCCTGGGGGAAGTTGTAGGTGCGGATGCGGTCGGAGCGGTCGCCGGTGCCGATCAGGCTCTTGCGAGTGCTGGCTTCCTGAGCGTGGGCGGCGCGATCCTGCTGGTCCTTCAGGCGCG
>CAIXFP010000288.1 GCA_903918705.1 uncultured Pseudomonadota bacterium | reverse complement strand
GGGCCGTCTGCCAGCGCCACCAATCTGGTGTTCAACCTCTACGCCACGCCGGGTGGGGTCTGGCGCTACGCCCGCGACGTTCGCATGGCCTGGCCGCTGGCACGGCAGATTGTCCTCGGCACCCTGCCCGGCGTGGTTCTGGGCTTTTATCTGCGTACCCTGTACTTGCCGGACGTGGCGCGCTTCAAGCTGTTCGCTGGCGCCATCCTGCTATTCCTGGCCTGGCGGTTGCTGTCGGAATTCGCACCTTGGAAGAGGCGATTACACACGCCAACTCCGCAGGGCGGTCTGCCAGAAACACGCGCTGCAGCGGATTCTGAAGGCGGGGCTGGGTACGATGCAGGCCGGGCTGGGCTTGTCTTACCTGATTTGAACTTGTTGACACCATCTACCATGAAACTCACCCCACCTGTCTTTCAGATTCTTTTGCTCGCCAGCTTGTCCGCTATGGCTCACGCCGACACGGCGGCGTTGGTACAAACCGCACTGACCTCGCGCCAACCTGCATTGATTGAGTTCGGCGCCGAGACATGTAGCCAGTGCAAGCGCATGAAAATCGTGCTGGATGGCATTGCGCGCCGCTATCTGGGCACGGCCCAGATCGTCCAGGTCAACGTTAATCGCGACCGCGATGTCACCCGGCAATTCAAGATCATGATCATTCCCACCCTGGTGTTCTTCGATACCCAGGGCCGCGAGGTGGATCGCCGTTACGGCTACCAGGATGAAGTGAATGTGGCGAAAAAGCTCCGCGAGCTTGGCGCGCGCTGACCATGTTCGAACAGGTGCCTGATCTCCTCGCCGCCCATCCTCTGCTGGCTTTCGGCCTGGTGTTCGCCGCCGGTGTGGTCTCTTCGGCCAGCCCCTGTGTCCTGGCCACGGTACCACTGGTGGTGGGCTATGTCGGCGGCCATGCCACTGACAGCAAATCGAGTGCTTTTTTCTATTCCCTGGCTTTCGTGCTCGGCCTGGCCAGTACATTCACCGCGCTGGGCGCAACGGCGGCCTTGCTCGGGCAGCTCATGGGCTCTCTGGGCGGGCCGTGGTTCATTGCCCTGGGATTGCTGGCGACGGCTATGGGCTTTCATCTTCTGGGTTGGCTACCCCTGCATTTGTCCATAGGATTTCGTTGGCAACCGAAAGTCGCGGGACTGTTGGGCGCGTTACTGCTGGGAGCTCTGTTCGGCATCGCCTCCAGCCCCTGCGCAACGCCTATGCTGGTGGCACTACTTGGACTGGTGGCGACCCAGGGAGAGGTGGCTTACGGCGTCAGCCTGCTGTTCGCCTATGCCCTCGGCCACTGTGTGTTGATGCTGGCTGCCGGCACTTTCACAGGCCTGGTTCAGGCGTGGGCGCAATCGCGTGGGATGATGGCTTTCTCGGCTCGCTTGAAACAAGTGCTGGGCCTATTGCTGATCGCAGTGGGTGGATATCTGGTCTGGCTGGCTTGAGCCGGATGCAGGCTGGGAAGGCAGCCGCTATATCGAGTGCGAATCCCCTATCGACATGCCTTAGCTTCGATCTGATATTGGCTTCTGGGTGCCCCACCTACGCACAGCGTAATAAATACTTCATGATTCGCCGCCCATAACTTCCATATAATTGGAATCATGGAATCAACGCAAGCAGTCACTGCCCTTGCTGCCCTGGCTCAGGAAAGTCGCCTGAGCATTTACCGGTTGCTGGTTCGCGCGGGCCCAGAGGGCATGGTGGTGGGTCAGATTTCAGAAGCGATCGACATTCCCCCTGCGACGCTGTCTTTCCACCTAAAGACCCTCACCCCCGGAGGTCTGATAAAGGGTCGCCAAGAAGGCCGCTATGTGCGCTACGTGGCGGACTTTGCTGCGATGCATTGTTTAATCGATTACCTGAGCGAGAACTGTTGTGGCACCAATCGTGCCGCCTGCGTTCCTCAAATATCTCCCCTTACTGAAGAGAACACTGAATGAACACCATCCCGAAAACCGTGCTTGTCTTGTGTACCGGCAACTCCTGCCGTTCCCAGATGGCCGAAGTTGTGCTCAACCATGACCTGGCCGGCAAGGTGCGCGCCCTCTCCGCCGGCACCCGGCCGCAGCCCAAGGTGGCCGACGGCGCCATCGCCGCCTTGAAGGCGGCTGGCCTGCCCGCCGACGGCCTCTACCCGAAGGACGTCGACGCGGTGATGAACGAGGACATCGACCTGGTGGTCACCGTCTGCTACAACGCCAAGGAAACCTGCCCGATCTTTCCGCGACCGGTGAAGTCCATCCACCTTCCCTTCCACGACCCCCACGGCGAGCCGCTGGAAAGCTTCATCG
>CAIXFP010000287.1 GCA_903918705.1 uncultured Pseudomonadota bacterium | reverse complement strand
CAGCCCATGGTGTTCGGCGAGACCGAGTTGCCGCAATTGCCGCACCAGCCCGCCCTGGCGCCAGTGTTCCTGCACCTGGGGTTGGTGCTGATGCTGGGCCTGTTCATCCCGCCCTACCTGGCGATCTGGTATCGCCAGGCGGCGGCGCTATTGGGTGGGTGAGGCACGGATGGCGGGAAACGCAGGTCGGGTTAGCGCGGCGTAACCCGACATTCCGGCGAACGTCGGGTTTCCCCATTCGGGGACGATGACGCGATAAACCCGCTAACCCGACCTACGAAGGATGCAATTGGTGACTGATAGAGACACACGATGAAGATCGGCGAACACGACTGGAACCTGACCCAGGCCGCCACCCACATCTGGCGCGGGCACCTGGACGCGGGCGAACTCCCGGCTTTTGCCCGGGCGGTGAAGGACGAAGGTGGCCAACTGGTGGCTTTGTGGGGGTCGGATGATCGGCACCTGGGGGCTGACGCCCCTCCCCCACCCCCTCTGATGGAACCCCTAGCCCATCGACCAGGCGGGGATAAGACACCCGCCCAGTCGCTGGCTATCCCAAAGGGCGAGGGGAGCGTCGAGCGGCTGGCGCTGGGCTACGCCCTCCACGTCGCCTGCATCACCGCCGCCGGCCTGGCCTGGGTGAGCGCTGACCTGCCGGCGACGGCACCGGCCTATCCCGACCTGTCCCACCTCTTCCCCCAGGCCGACCGCATGCAGCGCGCCACCTTCGACCTGCTCGGGATCAAGGCGGAAGGCGCGGTGGACAGCCGCAAATGGCTGCGCCACAACGCCTGGAACGAAGACGAGTTCCCTTTGCGCCACGACCATGTTGCCCGTGAGCCCGACCCCAACCGGCCGGTGGACGGCTACGAATTCATCCGCGTCGAAGGCGACGGCGTCCACGAAATCCCGGTGGGTCCGATCCACGCCGGCACCATCGAGCCGGGGCATTTCCGCTTCTCCATCATTGGCGACCGCGTGCTCAAGCTGGAGCAGCGCCTGGGCTACACCCACCAGGGCGTGGAAAAACGCTTCGTCGGCATGGACCTGGAAACAGGGGCCAAGCTCGCCGGACGGGTCTCCGGCGACTCCCATGTCGCCTTCGCCTGGGCCTACTGCATGGCGCTGGAACAGGCCACCGGCAGCGCCGTGCCGGAGCGCGCTGCCTGGCTGCGCGCCCTGTTCCTGGAAATCGAGCGGGTCGCCAACCACCTGGGCGATCTCGGCTACATGGGCAACGACGTGGCCCTCAGTTTCGGCTTCATGCATTTCTGGCGGCTCAAGGAAGACTGGCTGCGCCTCACTGCCCAACTGTTCGGACACCGCTACCTGTTCGACGCCATCGTTCCCGGTGGTGTCGCGGTGGACCTGGACGAGGCCGGCAGGAAGGCGCTGCGCGCCGCCAGCAAACGCATTGAGACGGAAGTGCGGGATTTGAAGGCGGTGTACGACGAACACGCCACCTTGCAGGACCGCTTCGCCAACACCGGCATGTGCAAGCCGGCCCTGGCCGCGCAACTGGGGCTCACCGGTCTGGCCGGACGCGCCAGCGCCCAGGCCTGGGACGCCCGCACCCAGTTCCCCCAGCCGCCCTATGACAAGTTGGAGGTGAACATGGCCACCGCCCGCAAGGGCGACGTGCTGGCCCGGTCCGAGGTGCGCTTCGCCGAGGTATACGAATCCATGCGATTGATCCGCGCCCTGATCAAGAACCTGCCGGCCGGCGACCTCCAGGCGCCGCTGAACCCGGTCACAGCCATGTGCGAAGGCATCGGCTGGGTGGAAGGCTGGCGCGGCGAAGTGCTGGTGGCGCTGCGCATCGGCGCGGACGGCCGGCTGGACCGGGTGCATCCCCACGACCCCTCGTGGCAGAACTGGCCCCTTCTGGAAGTGGGCATCCTGGGCAACATCGTTCCGGATTTCCCGTTGATCAACAAATCGTTCAACCTCTCCTACAGCGGGCAGGATTTATGAAGGCGATGCATCGACACGTAGGTTGGGCAACGCGCAGCGTGCCCAACAGGACGCACGCAATGCTGGGCACGCCTTCGGCTTTAGCCAACCTGCGAAGCTCATAACACGGCACTCCTCCCCATGGCCACCCACCTCATCCTCAAGAAAATCTTCCAGACCGGTATCGTCTCGGAACCGTCCCCCGTCGCCGACAACGCCATGCGCACGGCGGACCAGGCGTCCCACGAGCAGAACCAGCTCCATGCCGACATCCTCAAGGTATTCGGCCAGGCGGTGTCCATCCGCCACGTCGACGCCGGTTCCTGCAACGGCTGCGAACTGGAAATCCACGCCCTGGGCGGCCCCCACTACAACATCGAGGGCCTCGGCGTGAAATTCGCCGCCAGCCCCAGGCACGTCGACGTGCTCCTGGTCACCGGCCCGGTGTCGCGCAATCTGGAAACCGCGTTGAAGCGCACCTATGACGCTACTCCGGAACCGAAATGGGTGGTGGCCATGGGCGACTGCGCCGGCGGAT
>CAIXFP010000286.1 GCA_903918705.1 uncultured Pseudomonadota bacterium | reverse complement strand
TTCACCGTGCTGCCATCGCCCAACGAGCCATAGTTGTTGTTTCCCCAGGCCCACACCGTGCCATCCGACTTCAGGGCATAGGAACTGTCGTTCGCGACCGCCACCGCCACCACACCGGTCAAACCGGGCACCTGCGCCGATACCAGATGATCGTTCAAGGTGCCATCCCCCAACTGGCCAGAGTTGTTCGCCCCCCACGCCCACACTGTGCCATCCGATTTCAACGCCAGGACGTGCTGATTGCTGGCGCCCGCCACCGCCACCACATTGGACAGATTCACCGCCGCCACCGCCACCGCGTGGTTGGTCGTCGTGCCATCGCCCAACTGCCCATAGTTGTTGTAACCCCACGCCCACAGATGGCCGTCGCTCCGGATCATATAGGACTGGCTAGCCCCCACCGCCACCTGCGCCGCCACCCCAGGTGTGGTCAGGCTCACCCATCCCGTCGGCGAACAATCGGCACAACCGCTGGAACCCGTGCCGTTCGCCGCATTCAGGAAATTCACGTTCTGCGCGTCGTGCACCGGCACCGGCACAGTACGCGTGTTGCTCGTGTTGTCTCCCAACTGGCCATTGCCGTTGTAGCCCCAGGCCCACACCGAACCATCCGACTTCAGCACCAGCACATGGCTCGCATCATCCCGCGCCGACAACGCCACCGCTCCGGTGGCCATCACCTGCTCCGGCACAAACTGGTTCGTCGTCGTGCCATCCCCCAACTGGCTATAGTTGTTCTGCCCCCAGGCCCACACCGAGCCGTCCGACTTCAACGCATAGGAACTGTAGGCGCCCGCCGCGATCGCCGTAATGCCCGTCAGGCCCCATACCTGCCGCAGCGTATTCCCGCTCGAATTCGCACTGCTGTCCCCCAGCTGCCCGTAACTGTCGTCCCCGTAACTCCACACCGTTCCGTCATTCCTCAATACCAGCATGTGGCTGGTGCCTGAAGCGAAGGACTTCACATTGTTGCCAAAGGCCTGGATCCAGACACGTTGTGGGCCATAGCCACTCCCCCACGCATAGATCAAGCCCTGATAGTCCACCGCGTAGACCGTGTTGCCCACCACCACCAGGGACTTGGCGCCCGGCAGATAGGACACCAGCACCGGGGCGTTGCGGTTGGTCAAGCTGCCGTCGCCCAACTGGCCGTAGTTGTTCTGTCCCCAGGCCCACACCTGACCAGTTGAGGTCAAGGCATAGGAACTGGTGGTGCCCACGGCAATCGCCACCACGCCGCTCAAGCCAGGAATCTGGGCCGGCGCGAAATGATCGATGGGTGTGCCGTCGCCCAACTGGCCATAGTCGTTCTTGCCCCAGGACCACACCGTGCCATCGCCTTTCAGGGCAAGGGCGTGCTGATAGCGGGAACCCGCCACCGCGACGACATTGGTCATATTGGCCACCGGCACCGGCACCGAGCGGGCCGTGGTGGTGCCATCGCCCAACTGCCCTGAGGAATTGTTGCCCCAGGCCCAAAGCGTCTTGTCGGCACGGATGACGAAGCTCTGGTTCGGGCCGATGGCCAAAGCCGGCACCGATGGCATCGAAAGTGGCGTCCAGCCGGTGGGCGTGCAACTGCCGCAGCCGAAGGAACCCGATGCAGTGGTGGCGTTGAGGTAGGCGGTATTGGCGGTGTCGTGAACCTCGTCGGGCACCGTGCTGGCCAGGGTGGTGCTGTCGCCCAACTGCCCGACACCGTTGTACCCCCAGGTCCACACCGAACCATCCGTCTTGAGGGCGGCGGCGAATTCGCCGGTACCGGCGGCTATCGCGCTGGCACCCGTTAATGTCTGGACGGGTACATAACGATCCGTGGTCGTGCCGTCGCCCAGTTGGCTGTAGCCGTTGTAGCCCCAGGCATACACATTGCCGGCGTTATCCAGGGCATAGGACTGGTTGCGGCCGGCGGCGATCGCCGTGAGAGTTGGGGTTCCGGAAAAACTGGGCTGTCTCCAGGTATTACCTGTGCTGTTGCCGGCACCGTCGCCCAGTTGGCCATAGGAATCGCTGCCATAGGTGTACACATTGCCGCTGGAATCCAGGTAGAGCAGATGGCTATCCCCGGCGGCGATGGCGGCGATGTTGGAGGCTGTGCTGAATTCCGTCGCCAGGGCTGGGGTGCTGGCCTTGCCGGCTCCCCAGGCATATACGGCCCCCGCGGTGGTCAGCGCGTAAACGGTTTCCGTGGAGCCGTTCCTGACGAGCAGAGACTTGACGTTGGATACAGAACTCTTGACCGGCACGTTGGAATCGGTGGTATTTCCCCTGCCCAACTGTCCGTTGGCGTTGTGGCCCCAGGCGTAGACATCGCCGTTGCTGGCCAGGGCCAGACTGAAATCGGAGCCGACTGCCACCGACTTGATGGTGACCCCCGTGCCCAGGGCGGGGAAATTGGTGATCTTTACCGGTGTCGTGTGGTTGGTGAGATCGCCCGTGCCCAATTGACCATAGGTGTTCGGTCCCCAGGCATAGACGTCTCCACTCGTGGTCACAGCCAATGCGTGCTGGTCACGGCTGGCGGCGACGGTTAGGACGTTGCTTAGCGCGTTGACCTTGGCCGGGACAGATTGGTTGACTTGGCTGCCGTCCCCCAGTTGCCCCGAAAGGTTGCCGCCCCAGGCCCAGAGTACCCCGCTGTTGCTCACCAAATAACTCTGGTTGGTTCCGACCGCCAGAACAGGCGTGCCGGCACTCGCCGTCGAGTTTAGCAACCCAAAAAGAACGGCGGCAAAGACCAGACAGCCGGCGCGGATTCCTTTGAAAGACAAGCTGGTGACCATGAGCGCTTACCTCTGAAGATTACGGCGGAGTACAAATTCCAGGGATTTAACTGACTGGCTGCCTAACCAACCGCTGATTTAATCAGGCTTTCACAACACGGACGTTGGTAACCCATTGATTCACAATGTCGACAAATTGCATGAACCGAATAAATCGGCGCGTACTTAAGCCGCGAAGCTCGGCAGTCAGCCCACAGGACAAGACCGCTATACGACAGGTGGCGATTCTCCAAGGTAAATTTTGCGCTGTGAATATACCTTTAGTAATAGTGGCTACGTGCGGCCGCTCAGGGCGCTACTGACCGAGGACTACGAAGTCGTAGTGGTACACGGTGTGTTGTGATAACGCTTGCATCGTCCAGGCGGGCATAACAGCAATTACGGAACCACGGAACGTCTGGGCCGATCCCGAGTCGGTAATCCATCCCAATCAGGAGTCGCCCATGCCCACCCTGTCCAACCACAGCGCCGTACCCGCCACCCTGTTCCTCGCCCTGCTGGGGGCCGACGGCGACCTGGCCTGGCGCCTGGTGGTGCCGGCCCTGTACGACCTCTACCGCGACGGCGGCCTGCCGGAACGCTTCGCACTGGTGGGAATCGACCGCAAGACGGCCACCGCCGCATCGCTCCGCGCCCATTACCGGGACGGCATCGAACAGTTCTCCCGGCTGGGGGTGGGCGACGAGGCCACCTGGGCGGCCTTCGCCGAGCGCATCGATTACCGGATGGCGGAGATCGAGCAAGCCGGCAACGCCCTGGCTCCCTGCCTGGCGGAACGGGCCGCCGCCTGGAATGAGCCACCCCTGGCGGTGTACTACCTGGCGGTGCCGCCGTCGTTGTTCGCCCCGGCGGCGCGCGGGCTGGCCGGAGCCGGGCTGGCGGCGGACCGGGCGCGTTCCCGCCTGGTGGTGGAAAAGCCCCTGGGCCGCGACCTCGCCAGCTTCCGCGCCCTGGATGCCGACATGGCCGCCCATTTCCAGGAAAGCCAGATCTATCGCATGGACCATTTTCTGGGCAAGGAGACGGTGCAGAACCTGCTGGCCCTGCGTTTTGCCAACCCAATATTCGAACCCATCTGGGACCGCCGCTACATCGACCACGTGGCCATCACCGTGGCCGAGACCCTGGGGGTGGAACATCGCGCCGGCTACTACGAGGGGGCCGGTGCCTTGCGCGACATGGTGCAG
>CAIXFP010000285.1 GCA_903918705.1 uncultured Pseudomonadota bacterium | reverse complement strand
GGCCCTGATCCTGGACCTGCACCGCATGCTCACCCGCGACACCCTGGACGACCCCCGGGATGCCGGCCGCCTGCGCCAGGCCGACGACATCCACGTGGTGGACCCGAACGACGGCCAACTCCTGCACATCCCGCCCACCGCCGCCCTGCTGCCGCGGCGACTGGAAGCGCTGTGCGCCTTCGCCAATGCGGGCGACAACGACACGCCTTATGTGCATCCCGTGGTGCGGGCCATCCTGCTGCACTTCATGCTGGGCTACGACCACCCCTTCGCCGACGGCAACGGCCGCACCGCCCGCGCCCTGTTCTACTGGGCCATGGCGCGGCAGGGCTACTGGCTGCTGGAATACCTGTCCATCTCCAACATCCTGCGCCGCGCCCCCGGCCAGTACGCCCGCGCCTACCTGCACACAGAGACCGACGGCGGCGACACCACCTACTTCCTGATCCACCAGATCGGCGTCATCCGCCAGGCGGTGGAGGCGTTGAAGGCCTACCTGGGGGAAAAGACGAAGGAGATGCGGGCGACGGAGAAGCGACTAAAAAGCGCGGAGTTGCGCGCCCGCTGCAACCCCCGCCAGATAGCCCTGCTCGGCCACGCGCTCAAGCACGCCGACGCCACCTACACCGTGGAAAGCCATCGCGCCTCCCACGCCGTGGCCTACGCCACCGCCCGCGCCGACCTGCTGCAACTGGCGGCACTGGGCCTGCTGCAGGAAGGTCGCCAGGGCAAGCGTTATGTATTCAGCGTCCCGGAAGATCTGGCGGTGAAATTGGGCGGGTAGCCGGAGCGTCCGGGCATCGAGACGAAGTCCGACGCGCCGGCCGCCGCCACAGCCGCGACATGTTGTCGCAGGGTAGCAGCCATGGCGCCCGCTAAAATCCATCCATGACCCGTTTCCCCGTTCTGGCCCGACTGTTCGCCGCAAGCCGCGAAGCCTTGCCACGCGAGGCGCAAGTCCGCTTGCTGCTGATGCGCGCCGCCCTGGTGCTGGGGGAGTTGCTGTTCATCCTGCTGGCATGGATCATCCTGCATGCGCGCCTGCCCCTGGCGGCGCTGGGGACGCTGCTGCTGCTGCACCTCCTGCTCGATGGCGTCGCCTGGGCGCGCATGCGCTCGGGGGGCACGCCGCCGCTGGAAGTGGCGTTGCACCTGGCCAGTGACGCCGGGCTGATCGCCGCCCTGGTGTTTCTCACCGGCGGCTTTGCCAATCCCTTCATCTCGCTGCTGCTGGTGCCGCTGATCCTCGCTGCCGTCACCCTGCCGACCCGGTATGTCTGGGCCATGGCTTTCTGGGTGGGCGGGCTGTACACCCTGCTGATGGACCATTACCGGCAACTTGCGCTGCAAGTTTCGGCGGAGGTGGCGGTGGACCTGCATTTGCGCGGCATGTGGCTGAATTTCCTGCTCACCGCCGTGCTGGTGGCCAGCTTCGCCGGGCGCCTCGCCGCCGCCCTGCGCCGGCGCGACGCGCAACTGGCGGATGCCCGGGAAGCCCGGTTGCGCGACGAACAATTGTTCGCCCTCGGCGTCCAGGCTGCCGCCGCCGCCCATGACCTGGCCACGCCGCTGGCCTCCTTGCGTCTCACCCTGGACGACCTGCGGCGCGACTATGCCGGCGACGACGAACTGGAGGCGCCACTCACCCTGCTGGCGGAGCAGAGCGCGCGCATGCAGCAGGTGCTCGCCCGACTGGGCGATGCGGCCCGGGCGCGCGGTGCCCGCGACGGGCCGCGGGAGCCCACAGGCGCCTGGCTGGCCCGGGTGGTGGAACACTGGGGCCTGCTGCGACCGGAGGCACAGGCCCGACTGGAGGTGGCCGCGGACTTGCCGGCGCGGTCCCACGATAGCGGCCTGGAGGCGGTCTTGCTGACCCTGCTCAACAATGCTGCGGACGCCTCGCCCGCCGCGATCGCGGTTCACGCCCGCCAGGAAGCCGGCGGCCTGCTCATCGAAGTACTGGATCGCGGCCCCGGCCTGGCGGCGGAAACCGGCAAGAGCGGCTGGGGCGTGGGCCTCGACCTTGCCCGCGCCACCCTGGCGCGCCTGGGCGGCGACCTGGAACTTGCTGATCGGCCCGACGGCGGGGCTTGTGCCCGGTTGCGCCTGCCGGCGGAGGCCACGCCATGAATCTCTGGCGCATCCTGGTGGTGGATGACGATCCGGTATTCGCGCAAACCCTGGCGCTGGCGCTGCGCCGGCGCGGCCACGCCGTCACCCTGGCCCATGCCGGCGCAGCCGCCCTGGAGCAGGCGGCTGCGGGCGATTTCCACGCCGCCGTGCTGGACCTGCGTCTGGCCGCCGATTCCGGCCTGCGCCTGATCGCACCGTTGAAGGAAGTCTGCCCGGACCTGCGCATCCTCCTCCTCACCGGCTACGCCAGCATCGCCACGGCGGTGGAGGCGATCAAGCTGGGAGCGGTGCATTACCTGGCGAAGCCGGCCGGCGTGGAGGAAATTCTCGCCGCCCTCGGTCGCGCGGAGGGCGATGTGACCGTGCCGGCGGCGGACGCACCCATGACCGTGGATCGCCTGGAATGGGAACACATCCAGAAGGTTCTGGCAGAGAACGCCGGTAACCTCTCCGCCACCGCCCGCGCCCTCAAGATGCACCGGCGCACCTTGCAACGGAAGCTGGGAAAGCGACCGGTTCGTGCCTGACCAATCCGAAATCGGCGGTTGAAACCGCAAGCCGCAAGTTGGGCAAAGCGCAGCATGACCAACAACCCGCTGACCCACGGCAAGGGCGGCATCAAGCGAAAAAAACCTGGCGGTGTTCATCAAAAAACGGGTGATACCCGACGAGGCCAAACAGCCGCCCCTGGACATGACCCCGGCCAGCTACAGCGGCCGCGCGGTGGAACTGGCGCGGTGGCTTGAGGAGTAAGGCCGCCACGCCCGTAACGCCGGCGCTACAGCGACCGCTTCAGCCGCCTTTCCGTCTCAGCACGAAGTCGGCCATGGCGTTGATGGAGCCCAGGTTGTCGATGTTGATTTCCTCCTGCTTCAGGGGCATCTGGTAGGCGTCCTCGTACCAGACCACCAGTTCCAGGATGGCGGCGGAATCGACGTAGCCGGTGGCGGGGATGATGTCGTCGTCGGCGAGGTCGCCAGCGTCCATCCCCAGATTCCTGGCGAGTTCGATGACTTTGGCGCGGACGGCGGCCTTGATGGCGTCACGGTCGAGGTTCATTGCAATTCCTTGAAGTCGGTGGGTTATGGGTAGGTTGGGCTGAGGCACGAAGCCCAACAGAGTTGGTCGCCTGTAATGTTG
>CAIXFP010000284.1 GCA_903918705.1 uncultured Pseudomonadota bacterium | reverse complement strand
TCGACAACGACAAACACTTCGTCGACAGCAACCAGGCCGGACTGGACCTGCTCGGCTACTCCCGCGCGGAACTCCTGAGCCTGCGCATCCCCGACGTCGACGCGGACCCCGTGGTGGTCCTGCCCGCCCACGCGCAACTGCTCTCGGGCGGGCGCCTCATCAACTACGAGCACCGGCTGCGGCGCAAGGACGGGCGGCTCGTGTCGGTCCTGAACAACTCGCGCCCGCTCAGTGATCCGACCGGCAACGTGGTGGGCATGCTGAGCACGCTGATCGACATCAGCGAGCGCAAGCAGATGGAAACGGCCCTCGCGGAAAACGAGGCGCGTCTGCGCCTGGCCTTGTCCGCCGGCCAGATGGGCGTGTGGGAATACCACCTGGTAACGGGAAAGCTGATCTGGTCGGAAGAGGTGTTCCGCTTCTGCGGCATCGAACCCCGCGACATCACCCTGGATGATTTTTTCCGTTTGATCCATCCCCAGGACGTAGCCCCGGTGGAAGCGGCTTTCCAGGAAGCGCTCCGGACCGGGCGCCCCTTCCATGCCGAACTGCGCATCCCCCAGCCGGATGGCGGCCTGCGCTGGGTGGCCGATTACGGGCTGATCGAGTACGACGCCAGCGGCAATCCGGCGCGAGTGGTCGGCACGGTGCAGGACATCACGGAGCGCAAGCTGAGCCAGGCCCGCCTGCTGGACGCCGAAGCCCGCTTTCGCATGCTGGTGGAGCAATCGCCATTGTCCATCCAGATCCTGGCACCCGACGGTCGCACCCTGCAGGTCAACCAGGCCTGGGAGCGGCTCTGGGGCGTGCCCTTCGCGGCCCTGGCGGAATACAACCTGCTGGAAGATCACCAATTGCGCGACAAGGGGGTCATGGCGGCGATCCGGCAGGCTTTCGCCGGCGAGGTTCCGCCGCTGAACGTCGTCGAGTACGACCGGGCGGAGACGCCGGAAGTCCACGGCGCGACGGGCAAACTCATGGTCAAGTCCCGGATGTTCCCGATACGCGACAGCGCGGGCGCGGTCCGGGAAGTGGTCCTGATCCAGGAGGACGTGACCGCCGCCCAGCAAGCGGAAGCCGAGCTGGATGCCCATCGCCACCATCTGGAGGAACTGGTTCGGCAGCGCACCGCCGACTTGCAGACGGCTCTGGGCAAGCTGCTGGACACCCAGTTCGCCATGGACAGCGTCGGCATCGGCATCGTCTGGGTGGAAGCCGGCAGCGGACGTTTCCTCTCGGTGAACAAGGCGGCCCAGGATCTGGTGGGCTATACGGAGGAAGAACTGCTCGCCCTGAGCATCCCGGACCTCGCCCCGGCATTCGACGCCGAGAGCTTTCGCCAGGCGAGCGACCACTTCAGCGCCCAGATTCGATCCCAGGTCCAGCTCGAGGTGCGGACCAAGGCGGGGCGCCTGCTGCCCATCGAAGTCACCGCCCATTACCTGCCGGGGGCGGCGGGCCAACCGGGACGGTTCATCGACTTCATCGTGGACATCAGCGGACGCAAGGCGGCGGAGAACGCCCTGAAGGACGCCAAGGAAGCGGCCGAAACCGCCAACCGGGCCAAGAGCGCCTTCCTGGCCAACATGAGCCACGAGATTCGTACCCCGATGAACGCCATCATCGGTCTCACCCATTTGTTGCGGCGCAGCCCCCTGCAAGCCGACCAGCTCGACAAACTTGGCAAGATCGCCACATCCGCCGACCATCTCCTGGGGGTCATCAACGACATCCTGGACATTTCCAAGATCGAGGCCGGCAAGCTGGTGCTGGAAATCCACGCATTCAGTTTGGAATCGGTGCTGGCCCGGGTCTGCGCCATGGTCATCGACCGGGTACACGAAAAACACCTGGAACTGGTGCTGGACAGCGATCCGGCCCTGGGCATCCTGAACGGTGACGCCACCCGTCTGGGCCAGGCCCTGCTCAACTATCTCGGCAACGCGGTGAAATTCACCCAGCGCGGCACCATCACCCTGCGCGTCCGGGCCGTGGCGGAAACCGGTACGGACGTTCTGGTCCGTTTCGAGGTCGCGGATACCGGCATCGGCATCGCCGCCGAGCATCTGCCCAGGCTGTTCCAGTCCTTCGAGCAGGCCGACAGTTCCGCCACCCGGCGCTTCGGCGGCACCGGCCTGGGCCTGGCCATCACCCGCCGGCTGGCCCGACTCATGGGCGGCGATGCCGGCGCGGAAAGCACTCCGGACGTGGGCAGCACTTTCTGGATGACGGCTCGAATGGGACGCCACGCCCAGCCCGCGGAAGCCCTCGCCATTCCCGAGCTGAGGGGCCGCCGTGCCCTGGTGGTGGACGATGTGGACGTCACCGGCCTGGTGCAGAGCCAGATGTTGCGCATGGTCGGCCTGGAAGCCGCCCTGGCCGGGTCGGGCCGCGCGGCCCTGGATGCGGTCGTCGCCGCCGAGCGAGACGGCCAGCCCTTTGATCTGATCCTGATGGACTACCTGATGCAGGAGTTGGGCGGATTCGAAACGTTCGCCGAACTGCGTTCCCTGCCCTTGCGGCGCCAGCCCGTGGTGATCCTGGTGACCGCCTCGGGAGAAGGCGCCGTGGCCGATGCCGCGCGCCACCGGGGGTTTGCCGATGTCCTCCTGAAACCCGTGACGGCGGCGCTCCTGCATGACTGTCTGGCGCGTCTGCGTCCGGCGATCCTGGGCGAGACGGGACATGCCGGCGCATCGCCATCCGCCCATGCGCCGGCGGAGGCGGAGGCCATCCTGCGGCGCGATCACCGGGACGCGCGCATCCTGCTGGTGGAGGACCACCCCATCAACCGGGAAGTGGCCCTTTCCCTGCTTGACGAGATCGGCTGGCGGGTGGACGTGGCCGAGGACGGCATCGAGGCCGTGGACAAGGCCAGCCGCACCGGCTACGACCTGATCCTCATGGACATGCAGATGCCCAGATTGGACGGGCTCGAAGCCACCCGGCGCATCCGCAAGTTGCCGGGCTATGGCGAGCGTCCCATCATGGCCATGACCGCCAACGCCTTCGGCGAGGATCGTGAACTTTGCCTCGACGCCGGCATGAATGATTTTCTGACCAAGCCCATGCAGCCCGACCTGTTGTTCGCGGCGATGCTGCGCTGGCTGCCCCAACGCGCCGCCGCGGAGCCCGTCGCGCCGCGTGCCGCCCCACCTGAGCGGCCCGGCAACGAGGAACTGCTCGCCCGCATCGCCAGGATCGAGGGCATCGACCTCGAAAAGGTGGTCAAGCTCATGCGTGGCCACCTGGATCGCTACATCGGCCTGTTGCAGAAGTTGGTGGAGGGTCACCGTAGTGACCTGCCGAAACTGGCGCGGGGACTGGCCGCGGGCGACCTCGAAGACGTGCGCCACCTGGCCCATACCCTCAAGGGCGCGGCGGGCATCATGCACGTCCGCCCACTCCAGGGCAGCGCCGGCGCCCTTGAGGAGGCCATCCGCGCCGGCCGCGACATGGATGAGCTCGCCCACCTGGCCACGGACGTGGAAGAAGAATTCAACCGCCTGGCGACATCCGTCGCCGAACTGTTCGGAAATCCTGTGCAAGGAACCCAGCCATGAAAACCATTTTGGTGATCGATGATGACGAATTCACCGGCGTCTTCCTGGAAGAACTGTTGGGCGGCAAGTACGCCATACGCTATGCGGCAAATGGCCAGGACGGGGTGAACCTGGCCCTGGCGTCACCCCCCACGCTCATCCTGCTGGACGTGGAAATGCCACTGATGGACGGCTATGCCGCCTGCCGCCTGCTCAAGGCGTCGAGCCAGACCAGCGACGTCCCGGTGATTTTTCTCTCCGCCCACGTCGAGACCGCGGACCGCCTGGCCGGCTACGAGGCGGGGGGCGACGATTACATGACCAAGCCCTTCGACTCCGAGGAACTGATGGACAAGATCGGGGTGGTGCTGCGCAACCGCGACAAGAATCAGGAACTGGCCAAACATGCCCATTTGGCGACCCGCACCGCCATGACCGCCATGTCGGCGGTGGAGGACATGGGCATCGTGCTGACGTTTTTACGGCAACTCGTCGGTTGTTCCGACCTGTCCCAACTGGCTTCCACCATCCTCCAGGTTTTTCAGGATTTCGGCCTGGAGGTGGCGATCCAGTTGCGGGACAGCCATGGCGCCCTGTCGCGCAACCGGAATGGACTGTGCTCTCCCCTCGAGGAAGCGGTGCTACACAACATGGCCGCCGGCGACCGGATCATCGACCTGGGCAGCCGCTCCGCCTTCAATTACGAGCGCTGTTCCATCATCGTCAAAAACATGCCTCGGGACGACGAAGACCGCCATGCGAATATTCGCAACGACGCGGCCATCATCGCCGAATCGGTCGACGCCCAGTTGCGTTTGCTCGACTTGATGCTGAATGCGGTCGGACGCGGCGACAAGTTGCTGGGCGTCCTGCACCAGATCACCAAGGCCCTGCGTGATTTCGAGAAGCACTACATCGAGCAGCGCCAGGAAAGCGGCACCATCCTCAATCAACTGGTGGAAGCGGTCGAGAATTCCTTTCTGTTCCTGGGCCTGACCGATACCCAGGAAACCTATCTCCAGGACATCACCCGCGACGCGGTCGCCAAGGCACAAGCACTCTACAAGGATGCCGAACAGGCGGACGCCTTGATGAGCGCCATCGGCGAGAACCTGGGTGAAGTCCTGGGGCAGGAACTGCGGGGAGCCGTGGACGCCGCCGACGGCGGCAGCCGGATCGAAGTCTGGTAGTAACGACCGGATGCCGGATTGCTCCGGAATGACGGACTCAGACTTGCGCGGCGCGTCCCCTGGCTTCCCGGTTTCTCGCCTTCATGACTCCGGCCATGGCAGCGAGGCCGATCAGGAACAAATAGCCGGAATCGGGCTCGGGCAATGAATTATTGGAGGAAACAAAGGGATTCCAGCCTATCGATTCCAGCATGGTGTATTCCGGCGAGGCCGTGGTGTAGGTTTCGTAAGGGCCCACGCAATTGAAGGCATTCTGGATGTACTGATAGCCGCCAACGCCGCCGCATTGCGGGGTCAAATCCGCGAAATCGCCGCTGGCGCTCTGGTTGAACCCGACGATGTCAGTGACCCCGCCATCTATCGAAAAATACGAGGTGGCACCGCTCGATGTGGTGAAACTGGGCGTGCCGGGCGCCGAATAACGATACAGGTCCATGGGACCGTATTTGCCGGCGAACCAGGAATTGCCAGCGTAAATGGCATTGAGCGTGGAACCGCCACCGCCGCCGCCCAGGACTTCATCCAGTTCATGCTCCAGGCCGCCAATCAAATCAAATTGGGACGCGCCGGTGGGCTGGGTAAAGGAAAAATTCTGGAGGTTATTGATATTGATCACCGGAGCCGGTGTCGCGGGAATTCCAAATCCGAGCATCTCATAAAGGCTGGAGGACAATGCCATATTCCCGCTGCCATTCGCGTCATTGCCCTGGGGAAGATGGGCAATGGCGGTGGCCAGCACGGTATTTTCCGGGTGCGCCGTGGCATCTGAATGGAGTTTGGCGACGTAATCCGAATACGAAACGCTGTAGTAATACTGCGTAGTACTCAGGAGATTGCCCGAACTGGCCGCCGTATAGGTGAAGTCGACGCTGAGATTGACCGCATTGCTGTATAGGCTATCCAGGGTGCCCAGAGCCTGGTTGATCGCTGCCTCGATTTGCGTGGCGTTGGCGCTGCTCGTAATTGATGTGCCGAAATTCGGCGTAATGACCAGGGCGTGAGACGTGGTGGCGAACATGACCAACGATGCGGCCAATAAGCTTTGCAACTTGAATGCAGATTGCCCAACCATAATTACCCCTAGGATTAAATACGATCAAATAAGGCGGCCGCACAAACATGCGGCCATGTCCAATTTTAATGCAATGATCGTGCCAGCCATTTAACCTACTGTTTTATATTGGTAATGCAATAATGCAAACATGTCGGTGTAAAAAACTCCGACACATGCATGAATTCCTGGCGGGCGCACCACCCTGAGGGGGTGCTTCACGCTCGCCTTGGCAGCATCGCATCGACCGCCGGCGACGATACGCCCATGGGCCTACTGCTCCAACACTCTGCTTCCATCCCGTTCCTCCATTCACGGGACGAAACTAAGCCTCGGCACGGCAACGCCGGCCAAACCTGGCCGGCGCCGACAGGTGCTTAGAAGTTGACGCCGAGCTTGGCCAGGATCAGGAAGTTGTCGGCACCGCGGGTGCCCGAGACGATTTCCTTGTTCTGGGTGGTCTGCCAGCGCGCGCCCAGGCCCAGGTTCACCGCGCCGACGCGGTAATCGAGATCGGCGCCGAGCTGCAGCGCGGCCATGTCCTTGCTGGTACCGGCCATCTCGGCCTTCACCAGGCCGATGCCGGGGCCGACGCCCACGCTCAAATCCTGGCTCAGTTGGGTGGTCCAGCGCGGGTTGATTTCAAAGGAAGTAATCTTCATGCCACCGTGGTCGTAACTACCAAGAGAAACCTTGCTGCGCAGCACGCCCTTGGGTGGTTGCAGGGCCAGGCAGTTGAAGGCGAGTTCCCCACCGATGTAGCTGCCGCGGCTGCCATGTTGCGGATCGAGGGCCCCCCCCATCACGGACACGGTCAGGTCGGGCTTGTAATCGGCATCGCGCACGGGCAGGAATTTCCAGTCGTCGCCCGCGAAGGAGGCGCTGGTGGCGGCAAACAGGCCGAGGCCGAGCACAAGGGTAAGGGGTTTGAGACGCATGATGACTAACTCCGGAGGGTGGGTGGGAGGCCACACCCTACGCCACGAATCTGTCTCGCTCAGTAACCCAGGTTACACAAGCGCCCTGGCCGCAGCCGCCGGCGCATGAAAAAGCCGGGCGTACCCGGCTTGATCGTGCTCAGGCGCGGCTTACAGGGAAAGAACCCAGGCCGCCAGCTTGTGCGCGGTTTCGTCGGAAATCTGCGGATGCGCCAGCATGGGAACCGGGCCCCAGACCCCCTTGCCGCCTTTCTTGATGACGCCGACCAGATGCTCCTCGGCTTTGGCGTCGCCCGCGTATTTCTTGGCCACGTCCTTGTAGGCGGGGCCGACCAATTTCTTGTCGATCTTGTGGCAGGCCATGCAGCCGTTTTTCTGGGCCAGGGCCAGGTCGGCGGAGGCGACACCGGCGGTCATGGACAGCACGGCAACTGCGGCGATAACGATAGCTTTCATGGGGGGTCTCCTTGTTTGTACGGGCGCCACCTCGGTAGCGGGGCGCATCTTACGCACCTGGCCGCCCCCTGAGAATGGTCAAAAGATCCGCCAATTGAACCATCTGCTCCAATATTGCTCGCTGGATCTGACCGGACCGTCAGAACGGCGCCGAGCTCCGGATGGTCAGGGGCACGCAGGTGTAAGGGTGGATCAGGGACAGCTCGCAGGCGTGCAGGAGCAAACGCTCCGCGCGGGACTGGGCCTCGGGCGAGGCGTACAGGGTATCGCCGAGGATGGGATGGCCCAGAGCCAGCAGATGCACGCGCAACTGGTGGGAGCGGCCGGTGATGGGTTCCAGGTCCACCCGTGTGGCGGTCGCACCACCCCGTCGTTCCGGCGGATGCGGACGCCAGCGGGTGCGGCTGGGCTTGCCGGCAACGGGGTCGACGAAGTGTTTCGGCCGGTTCGGCCAGTCCAGGTTGAGGGGCAGATCGATCAGGCCCCAGCCGTCCGCGTCGACGGGTTGCGGCAGGAGCACGCCGTCCACCACCGCCACGTAGCGCTTGTGCACGACGCGTTTCTCGAAGGCGAGGTTGACCCGCCGCTGCGCCTCGATGCCCCGCGCCATCAGCATGATGCCGGAGGTGTCGTAGTCGAGCCGGTGCACGATCAGTGCGTCCGGACAAAACGCCTGGACCCGCGCCGAGAGGCAGTCCTGCTTGTCCGGGCCGCGGCCGGGCACGGCCAGCAGGCCGCTGGGTTTGTTGCAGACGATCAGGTATTCGTCCTGGTAGAGGATTTCCATCTTTATGGGATACAGGGTTCTTGAGCCGGTAAGCAAATACCATGAACCGTCATTCCCACGGAAGCGGGAATCCAGTTCCTTCGCCTAACTCGGGGTTGAACGGCAATCGGGTGAACGCGCTGGATTCCCGCTCCCGCGGGAATGACAGGCAGCGGGATCATGTCTGCCGGCCGGGATTTTCGCGCGTGCCGTTTCTGCCCTGGAGAGGTCGGGCATGGGTAAAATCGCGCTTTCTTCGCGCTCCCGGATATTTGCCCATGTTCTCCGCCTCCCAGACCCTAGCCGTCACCGATCCCGAACTCTGGTTCGCCATCCAGGGCGAAACGAAACGCCAGGAAGAGCACATCGAGCTCATCGCCTCGGAAAACTACACCAGCCCCGCCGTCATGCAGGCGCAAGGCTCGGTGCTGACCAACAAGTACGCGGAGGGCTATCCGGGAAAGAGATACTATGCCGGCAACAGGCACATAGACCAGGTTGAGGCCATTGCCATAGAACGCGCCAAAAAGCTCTTCGGCGTCTATCATGCCAACGTCCAGCCGCATTCCGG
>CAIXFP010000283.1 GCA_903918705.1 uncultured Pseudomonadota bacterium | reverse complement strand
CGAGGCCCTGCTCGACGCCCAGGACGAACTGGTCAGGACGCGCGGCTTCCAGGTCGTCATCATCGTCAGCGGCGTCGACGGCGGCGGCCGCAGCGAGTCGGTGCACCTCCTCAATGAATGGCTGGACCCGCGCCACATCGAGACCCACGGCATGGGCGCCCCCTCCGACGAGGAACTCGACCGCCCGCCCATGTGGCGCTTCTGGCGCGCCCTCCCCCCCCACGGCAAGATTGGCATCTTCCAGGGCTCCTGGTACAGCATGCCCCTGCTCGACCGGGTCTATGGCAAGACCCGCAAGGTGGACCTGGAAGAGGCCATGGAAGGCAACGTGCGCTTCGAGAAAATGCTGTCCGACGAAGGCGCCCTTCTCCTCAAGTTCTGGTTCCACCTGTCCAAGCCCTTCCAGGAAAAGCGCCTCAAGGCCCTGGAAAAAGACCCGCGCACCCGCTGGCGCGTCACCGAGCGGGACTGGCACCACTTCAGCCTGTACGACCGCTTCCGCAAGACCAGCGCCGAGGCCCTGCGCCTCACCAGCAGCGCCCAGGCACCCTGGTACATCATCGAAGGCAGTGACGAACGCTACCGCAGCCTGATGCTGGGACGCATCGTGCTGGAAGCCATCCGCATGCGCCTCTCCAGCAAGCACAACCCCAGCCACTCCATTCCGTCGCTACCCAACCTGCCGCGGGTGGACAACCTGCACATCCTCAAGTCCCTGGATCTCGGCCAGAAGCTGGCCAAGGCCGACTACGAGCGGCAACTGGAGGAATACCAGGGTCGTCTCAACGTCCTCACCCGTGACCCGCGCTTCAAGCAGATTTCCGTGGTGGCCGTGTTCGAGGGCAACGACGCCGCCGGCAAGGGCGGCAGCATCCGCCGCGTCACCGGCGCCCTGGACGCGCGCATGTGCCAGGTCATCCCCATCGCCGCGCCGACCGACGAGGAAAAGGCCCAGCCCTACCTGTGGCGCTTCTGGCGCCATCTCCCCCGGCGCGGGCGCCTCGCCATCTTCGACCGTTCCTGGTACGGCCGGGTTTTGGTGGAGCGGGTGGAAGGCTTTTGCTCGGAATACGACTGGCTGCGCGCCTACAACGAGATCAACGAGTTCGAGACGCAATTGGCCGAGTCCGGCGTCGTCGTGGTGAAGTTCTGGCTCTCCATCAGCGCCGACGAGCAACTGAAGCGCTTCCAGGAACGGGAGAAGACCGGCTTCAAGCGTTACAAGATCACCGACGAGGACTGGCGCAACCGGGACCGCTGGAGTGACTACGAACAGGCCGTCTGCGACATGGTGGACCGCACCAGCAGCGACCTGGCCCCCTGGACCCTGGTCCCGGCCAACGACAAGAACGGCGCCCGCATCCAGGTGCTCAAGACCCTGTGCGACCGCATCGAGGCGGGGTTGAAGCGGGTGAAGGGGAAGAAGGGGTAACCCACGAGATCCGCCGGCGTTCCCCGGCTTGCCGCTAGAATCGCGCACCACCACGCGCAGGGGAACGACCATGATCTGGCAAGACATCCAGGCGATTCGCGGCAACAGCCCACTGGTGCTCAACATCACCAACTACGTGGTCATGAACACCACGGCGAATGCCCTGCTGGCGTTGGGCGCCTCGCCGGTCATGGCCCACGCCGCGGAAGAGATGGAGGAGATGGCGGCGCTGGCCGGCGCCCTGATCCTCAACATCGGCACCCTCAGCGCCCCCTGGATCGAGGCCATGCTCAAGGCCGGGCGAGAAGCCGGGCGGCGCCGGGTGCCCATCATCCTGGACCCGGTAGGGTGCGGCGCCACGGCATTCCGCACCGCCACGGCCAGGCGACTGGTGGAGGCACTGCATCCCGCCGTCATCCGCGGCAATGCCTCGGAAATCCGCGCCCTGATGCGGGCGGATTCCGCCACCAAGGGAGTGGACAGCCTGCACAGCCCCGACGAAGTCCTGGAGCAGGCCCGCGCCCTGTCCCATGCCGCCGCCTGCGTGGTGTCGGTGAGCGGGGCGGTGGACCTGATCGTCGCCGGTGACCGGGTGGCGCGGGTGCGCAACGGACATCCCATGATGACCCGGGTCACCGGCATGGGCTGTACCGCCAGCGCCCTGACCGGCGCCTTCGCCGCGGTGGCGGCGGATCCCTTCCAGGCCGCGCGGCATGCCATGGTGGTCATGGGCGTGGCCGGTGAAATGGCGGCGGAACGGGCTGCGGGGCCGGGCAGCCTGCAAATGCACTTTCTCGATACGCTGTACGGTTTGGAGGAATCGGACATCCAGCGGCGCGCCGACGCCGCGGATCGAGGCCCGCAGGCAGGAGCCACGCAGCCGGACAGCGCGGCAGGCCCGCCATCGGACGCGTAGCGCGCTCACCCATCCGGTGGCCGTGATCGAAGGCGCCAACCCCGGCAGCCATGCGGCCTCACAAGGGCAAAGGAGCGGTCAAGGTTAAAGTCTCGCCGGCGGGGTGCCGATAAGCGGTGACGAGAAAGTACAAATCCAACGCACGGGAAACGGACTGGACCATGCCGCTGACACACCGCATCGATTACTCCGCCCTCTTCAACGCGGCCAGCAACAGCATGGCCTTGACCGAGTCGGGGAGCGGCGTCATCCTCGACGTCAACGACGCCTGGATCCGCTCCACGGGCATCTCCCGGGAGCGCGCCGTCGGCCGGACGGCCCAGACACTGGGGCTCTGGGCCAGCCAGGAAGAGCGCGCCGCGTGCCACGCGCGTCTGGCGCGGGACGGCCACCTGCGGGACTTCGAAACCGTGCTGATGCCGCGCGCCCAACCGCGCCCCCACATGATCTCCGCCCACCGGCTGGAACTGGACGGCCAGCGCCACGTGCTCTGGGAATTTCACGACATCAGCGAGCGCAAGGCGGCCGAGTCCGCCCTGCGCAAGGAAAGCGAGAAGAACCTGGCGATCCTGCGCAATGCCAGCGACGGCATCCACATCCTGGACTGGGACGGCAACGTCATCGAAGCCAGCGAATCCTTCTGAGCCATGCTGGGCTACCCGCGGGAAGAAATCATCGGCTTGAACATGACCCAATGGGATGACGGCTTCACTCCGGAAATCCGCGATACCGTGTTCCGGCGCCAGTTCGAACACCCGACGCGATCCCAGTTCGAGACCCGACACCGGCGCAAGGATGGCAGCGTCTACGACGCCGAGATAAGCGGCTTCCCCCTGCAACTGGACGGCAAGCCGGTCCTGTTCAACTCCGCTCGCGACATCACCGGGCGCAAGCGCATCGAACGCAATCTGACCCTGGCGGTGGAAGCCACCCAGGTGGTGATCTGGGAACTGGACCTGCGCTGCGGCCGGCTCATCTTCGACCACGCCCAGCTGCCGCTCCTGGGCCTGGCCGCGGACGCCGGCGTGGACAGCCTGGACGACTACCTCGGGCTGCTGCACCCGGAGGACCGGCAAGCGTTCCAGGCCATGTACCTGGCGTTTCTGGAGCCCGGCGACCCCCTGTTCGATTTCGAATACCGCCTGTCCGGCGACGGCCGCGACTATCAATGGATCCACACCAAGGGCCGGGTCGCCCAGCGCAGCGTGGACGGCCAGCCGGAACTGGCGGTGGGTTCGTCCATGAACATCAGCCCCCGCAAGCAAATCGAAGCGGCCATCCGCAGCAGCGAGGAACACGCCCGGAACCTGGCCGCCATGCTGCGCCTCATGTGCGACAACGTGCCGGACATGATCTGGGCCAAGGATCTCGACAAGAAATTCCTGTTCGCCAACCGCGCCATCTGCGACCAGTTGCTGCACGCCACCGACACCGACGAACCCCTGGGCAAGACCGATTTGTTCTTCGCCCGGCGCGAGCGCGCCGCCCATGCCGACGATCCCCAATGGCACACCTTCGGCGAACTCTGCCAGGACAGCGACGCCATCACCCTGGAGCGGGGAGAATCGTCGGTGTTCGAGGAATACGGCAACATCAGGGGCGAGATGGTCTACCTCGACGTGCACAAGGCGCCGTTCCGCAACGAGAAAGGCGAGATTATCGGCACCGTGGGCTCCGCCCGCGACATCACCGAGCGCAAGCGCATCGAAGCCGAGCTCGATCGACACCGCCTCAACCTGGAGGAATTGGTCCAGCAACGCACCGCCGAATTCCTGGCCACCGAGGCGCGCGCCAGCCATATCCTGCAATCCAGCGCCGATGGCCTCTACGGCATGGATGCCGAGGGCCGCATCACCTTCATCAACCCCGCCGCCTGCGAGATGCTGGGCTACCGCCCCGAGGAGGCCATCGGCCGGCATGCCCATGCGCTGTTCCACCCGAGAAGGCCGGACGGCAGCCCCTATCCACTGGCCGAGTGCCCCAGCCACCAGGCCATGCGCGAGGGCCAGAACATCCGCGTCGACAACGAAGTTTTCTGGCATGCCGACGGCCACCCCGTGCCGGTGATGTTCGCCATGCACCCCATGATCCAGGACGGCCGGGTGTCCGGCGCGGTGACCAGCTTCGTCGACATGAGCGCCCAGCACGCCGCCGCCGAGGCGCGCGAGCAGGCTCTCCTGGTCGCGGAAAACCTGGCTCGGGTGCGCAGCGAGTTCCTCGCCAACATGAGCCATGAAATCCGCACCCCCATCAACGGCGTGCTGGGCTTCGCCGAAATCGGCTATCGCAACCACCGGGACAGCGAAAAGGCGCGCAACGCCTTCGAGAAAATCCGCATTTCGGGCAAGCGCCTGCTCGGCGTCATCAACGACATCCTCGACTTCTCCAAGATCGACGCCGGCCAGTTCGCCATCGCGCAGACGCAAACCCTCCTCCAGGAAGTCGTCGACCACAGCGTCGATCTGGTCCGGGAACAGGCCCGGGCCAAGGGCCTGGCCCTGCGCGTGGAGATGGACCCGAACCTGCCCCGCGCCTGCCTGAGCGACCCGTTACGACTGGGCCAGGTGCTGCTCAACCTGCTCAACAATGCCATCAAGTTCACCGATGCCGGCCAGGTCGTCCTGCATGCTCACCGCCGTGGCGAACGCCTGGTGTTCAGCATCGCCGACAGCGGCATCGGCATGGACGGCGCGCAGTTGGAGCGGCTGTTCAACCCCTTCCAGCAACTGGACGGCAGCGCCACCCGGCGTTATGGCGGCACCGGGCTGGGGCTGGCCATCAGCAGACGCATCCTGGAACTGATGGGCGGCGACATCCGGGTGGATAGTCGGCCGGAGGCGGGCAGCACCTTCGAGTTCAGCCTGCCCTATCTCCCGTCGCCAACACCGGCGGCGCCCCCGCTCGCCCCACCGGCCCCGCCCACCCAGCCCCTGGCGGGGTTGCGCATCCTGGTGGCCGAGGACGAGGCCATCAACCAGATGGTGCTGGACGAAAACCTGACGGAGGATGGCGCCCTGGTCACGCTGGTGGACAACGGCCGGGAAGCCGTCGAACGAGTGCGCCAGGCAGGCCCCGGCGCCTTCGACATCGTCCTGATGGACGTCCAGATGCCGGAGATGGACGGGCTGGAAGCCACCCGGCGGCTCCTGGAACTGGCGCCCGGCCTGCCCATCGTCGGCCAGACCGCCCATGCTTTCGCCCAGGAAATGGAAAAATGTCTCGCGGCGGGCATGGTGGAGCACATCGCCAAGCCCATCGACCCCGCCCTGCTGGTGGAAATCCTGCTGCGCCACACCCGGCGCTGAGACGGGAAGGCGGACTTAGCCGGCCACGCCCAGCAGTTCCACCTCGAACACCAGGGTGGCGTTGGGGGGAATCACGCCGCCGGCGCCGCGGGCGCCGTAACCCATTTCCGGCGGGATCGTCAGCTTGCGCTTGCCGCCCACCTTCATGCCCGCCACACCCTCGTCCCAACCGCGGATGACATGGCCGCGACCGAGGGGGAAGTCGAAGGGATCGTTGCGGTCGAGGCTGGAATCGAACTTGGCGCCATTGGTCAACCAGCCGGTGTAATGCACGGTCACATGCTTGCCGGCCACCGCCTCGGCACCCTCGCCCACAGTCAGTTCTTCGATGATCAAACTCATGTCCACTCCTGGAAAACGCCCCGACGCGGAGCGATAAGCGCGGCAGATGGAGCCGAAACCGGGAAATGCAAGCGGGCTTGCTCCCTTCGGGAGAGGGGAAACGCCGTCGTGCAGACGCGCACGGCCCGCTCTGCGAAAATGCGCGGCTTTCTCGCCCCAGCCTCCTCACGCCATCACCATGTCCCAACCTCTCCACATCGAATCCCTGGACCACGAAGGCCGTGGCGTCGGCCACATCGAGGGCAAGACCCTTTTCGTCGACGGCGCCCTGCCCGGCGAACGGGTGCGCTACAGCAGCTATCGCAAGAAGCCCAACTTCGAGCAGGCCCAGGCCACCGACATCCTCAAGGCCAGCCCGTTTCGGGTCACCCCGCGCTGCCGCTGGTTCGGCCTTTGCGGCGGCTGCTCCCACCAGCATCTCGACGAGGCCGCCCAGGTGGCCAGCAAACAGCGGGTGCTGGAAGATTGCTTCGCGCACATCGGCAAGGTGAAGCCGGAAACCATGCTCTCTCCCATCCACGGCCCTACCTGGGGTTACCGGCGGCGCGCACGCCTGTCGGTGCGCCACGTGCCCAAGAAGGGCGGCGTCCTGGTGGGCTTTCACGAGCGGCGCAGCAGCTACGTGGCGGACATGACCAGCTGCGAGGTGCTGCCGCCGCGCATCTCGCGCCTGCTGCCCCTGCTGCGCACCCTGGTGGAAAGCCTCTCCCTCCGCGACCGCCTGCCCCAGATCGAACTGGCCGCGGGCGACGCGGTGGACGTGCTGGTGCTGCGGGTGCTGGAACCGCCCACGACGGAAGACGAGGCGCTGTTGCGTCAATTCGCCGACGCCCACCGGGTCCAGTTCTGGCTGCAATCGAAAGGGCCGGACACCGCCGTGCCGTTCCACCCCCTGGACGCCCCGGCCCTGGATTACCGCCTGGACGAATTCAACCTGGTGATGCCCTTCCGCCCCACCGAGTTCACCCAGGTGAACCAGGACATCAACGCCATGCTGGTGCGGCGCGCCCTGCGTCTGCTGGACCCGCGGCCGGGGGAGCGCATCGCCGATTTCTTCTGCGGCCTGGGCAACTTCACCCTGCCCATCGCCCGGCGCGGCGCCAGCGTATTGGGCATCGAGGGGGCCGCCGGCCTGGTGAAACGCGGCATCGAGAATGCCGCGAGCAATGGGCTGTCCGGCAATACCGAATTCCGCGTCGCCGACCTGTTCCAGATGACCCCGGAGGCTTACGCCGCCCTGGGGGAATTCGACAAGATCCTGATCGACCCGCCCCGGGACGGGGCTATCGAGCTGGTCAAGTCGCTGCCGGATACAGGTGCACCTCACCGCATCGTCTATGTCTCGTGCAGCCCCGCCACCCTGGCGCGGGACGCCTCGGTGCTGGTGCATCAGAAGGGTTATCGCCTCACCACGGCCGGCGTGGCCAACATGTTCCCCCACACTGCCCACGTGGAATCCATCGCCCTGTTCGAGCGCTGAACCGCCCGGCGGCGCTTTTCCCGCCGCGGGCGGGGTAAGCTTCCGCCCGGCTTGGAGTGTAAGCGAGGAGACGCGATGAACGAGCGAAGACGGCATCCGGGTCGACGCCAGTCGGAACTGCGCGAACAGGCGGAAGCGGCCCTGACCCGGTTGCCGCGTCTGGCGGCAAGAGGTTCCGTCGCGGAAACCCTGCACGAACTTCAGGTGCACCAGATCGAACTGGAGATGCAGAACGAAACCCTGCGCCAGACCGAAACCGCCCTGGAGGAATCCCGCGACCGCTATCTGGACCTCTACGAATTCGCCCCGGTGGGCTACCTCACCCTGGACGACTCGGGAACCATCGTCACGGCCAACCTCACCGCCGCCGGCCTGCTCGGGTGCGAGCGTGAGCGCCTGCTGGCGCGGCGCTTCGATGCCTGCGTCGGCGCGGACGGGCGCGAGCCCTGGCAGCGCCTGTTCCTGGACATGAAGGCCGGCGCCGGCGCCCGGACCCTGGAACTGGAACTCGCTTGTGGCGACGGCCCGCGCCTCTTCGCCCAGATCAATTGCCTGCGGGTGGCCGGCACGCCCGGATTGCGCATCACCATCGCCGACATCGGCGAACGCAAGCGAGCCGAGCTGGCGCTCCGGGAAAGCGAAGAACGCTTTCGCAGCCTGTTCGACCACAGCATGGACGCCGTGTTTCTGACGACGCCGGAGGGGGAAATCCTGGCGGCCAACCCGATGGCCCAGTCCCTGTTCGGCTATTCCGAGGAAGAACTACGCCGGATCGGCCGCACGGCCGTGGTGGACCCCAGCGACCCGCGGTTGCGGCCGGCGCTGCGGCAGCGGGAAGAGACCGGCCGCTACCAGGGCGAACTGGCCTTCAGGGACAAGAGCGGGCGAATCTTCCCGGTGGAAGTCTCGTCTTCCCTCTTCCTCGACCGGGACGGCCGCCGCCTGACCAGCATGATGGTCCGAGACATCAGCCAGCGGCTCCAGGCGGAACGGGAACTGGCGACCTTGCGCGAAGACCTGCATGCGCTGCTGGAATGGCAGGTGGCGCGCCATACCATCGCCGCCCTGGCCCACGAACTCCACCAGCCCCTGTCCGGCATCGCCGCCCTGAGCACGGCGGCCAGCCGCATGCTGGCGTCGCCGCGCACCCCGCGCTTGGCGCTGCGGGAGGCATTGGGCCAGTTGGCCGCCGATGCCCAGCGCGCCGGCGGCGTGGCGCGGCAACTGCTGGCCTCCCTGCGCGGTCCCGAAGTCCCGATGGAAGCGGCCGACCTGGAGCCCCTCCTGCGCCAGACTGCACGCGCCGCCCAGGACCGCTGCGGCCCCCGCTGCCGCCTGGAGATCGTCTGCGCCGCCGAACTGCCGGCGGTACGCATCAACCGGCTGCAGGTGACCAAGGTGCTCCTGAATCTGATCGGCAACGGCGTGGAAGCGATGGGCGAGCAGGCCTGGCAACGCATCCGGATCGACGTCGCCGTGGACGAGAACGGCGGGTCGGCATGCGTCAGCGTCCACGACGACGGCCCCGGCGTGGCGCCGGGCCGGGAGCGGGACATTTTCCATCCCTTCGTCAGCGGCAAGCCCGGCGGCCTCGGCATGGGCCTGGCCATCAGCCGCTCCCTGGTGGAAATGCAGGGCGGCAGGCTCTGGTACGACGCGGCCGCCGGCCCCGGCGCCACCTTCCGCTTCACCCTGCCCTTCGCGAGGCCGGCGCCATGACGGCAGCCATGGTCCACCTCATCGACGACGACTCCAGCATCCGCGCCAGCCTGCCGATCCTGCTGGACACGGCGCGCCTGAAAACCCGCTGCTACGCCGGCGCCCGCGAGTTCCTGGCGGCCTGGCGGCCGGAACAGGAGGGCTGCATTCTCCTGGACGTACGCATGCCGGACATGAGCGGCCCGGAACTCCAGGCGGAACTGGCACGGCGCCATATCGACCTGCCCATCATCTTTCTCACCGCCTACGCCGACCTCGCCACCGGCATGACGGCCATGAAACTGGGCGCGCTGGACTTCCTGATCAAGCCGGTGGATGGCGAACTACTCTTGCAACGGGTCGCCGCCGCCCTGGAACTGGGCGCGGCCCGCCGCCAAGGCGAGCACGCCCGGCGGGCGCTGCGGAAGAAGTTGCTCAAGTTGACGCCGCGGGAGCGGGAAATCCTGGACCTGGCCCTCGCCGGCATGGCCAACGGCGAGATGGCCGAGCGCCTGGGCATCAGCCAGCGCACCATCGAAGGCCATCGCTCCCGTATCTACCTCAAGACCGATGTGGGTTCCGTGGCCGAACTGGCCCTGCGGGCGGCCCAACTGGGAATCTCGCTGGAGCGCGCCGAACCCGCCGCGTAGGAGCGTCCTCCCGGCCACGCAAGCGGCCACCGGCACCCGTCATCGTTGGGCACGCAGTGCCTTGCCCATCCCACGGCTTACGGTTTCAACTGCCGGATTCAGGAAAAACATGTAGTGGCCAATTCCCACGTGCCGCACGCGCGCGCCACCGCCCTGGCGGCCAGCGGCCGGATGGGCTGCAATGGGAGTATCCCCTATTACAACAATGGTCATGGAATCGATAGCCAATACCGGCAAGACCCGCGCTGGCGATGACACACCGCGCCGCGCCCCGACCTGGGTGGTGTTTACCTTCCCGGTCCTGATCGCCGGCCTGCTGGGTCTGGGGGCCAGCTATTATTTCGGCCTGGTCCGCAGTGAGGTGTTCCTGGCCCTGGCGGCCTTCCTGACCGGCGTCACCCTGCTGCTGAGCGCCTATCACCAGTTGCGGCTGCACCGCGCCCTGGCCGTCGCGCAGCGGGACTTGGAACTGGCCGCCAGTCTGCGGGAATCGGAGGAGAAGTATCGCCTGCTGTCCGAAACCGCCGCCGACTGCGTGTTCTGGGTCGCGCCGGATGGGCAATACCGCTATGCCTCGCCGGCCTGCGACCGGCTCCTGGGCTACCCGGCGGACGAATTCCAGGCCGACCCGGAATTGTTGCCGCGCCTGCTGCACCCGGACGATTGCGCGGCTTATCAGGACCACATCACGGAAGCCGAGAGCGCCGACAGCGTCGATCTGGAATTTCGCATCCTGCGACCGGATGGCGAGATGCGCTGGATCAGCCATCACTGCCAGCCGATACATGACGCGGCCGGTGTGTTTCTCGGCCGCCGCGGCGCCAACCGCGACATCACCGAGAGCAAGCGGCTCGCCATCGCCCTGCGGGAAAGCGAGCAACATTTCCGCACCCTGGCCAACAGCGGCGCGACCCTGATCCGGACCTCCGGCCTGGACACGCTGTGCGACTATTTCAACGATCCCTGGCTGCGCTTCACCGGCCGCGCTCTGGATCAGGAACTGGGCCAAGGCTGGACGCGGGGCCTGCACCCGGAAGATGTTTCGGACTGCCTGGCCACCCATGCCGCCGCGTTCGCGCAACGCGTACCCTTCAGCATGGAATACCGCCTGCGCCACGCCGACGGTTCCTACCGCTGGCTGCGGGACGACAGCACACCCCGTTACGACAGCCTGGGCGTCTTCATCGGCTACATCGGCCACTGCGTCGACATCTCCGAGCAGAAGGCCGCCGCCGCCGAACTCGACCACTACCGGCACCACCTGGAAGACCTGGTGGAACGGCGCACCGCGGAACTGGAGGTGGCCCGCGACGCGGCGGAAGCGGCCGACCGGGCCAAGAGCGCCTTCCTCGCCAACATGAGCCACGAAATCCGCACGCCGATGAACGCCATCATTGGCCTCTCCCACATGTTGAAGCGGGACCACCCGACCCCCGAACAGGCCGCGCGCCTGGACCGGCTCGATGGCGCCGGGCACCACTTGCTGTCTCTCATCGACGACATCCTGGACCTGTCCAAGATCGCCGCCGGGCGCCTGGAACTGGAGAGCACGGACTTCGCCCTGGGCGGCATTCTCGACCATGTCCATTCCCTCATCGCCACCCAGGCCGCCGCCAAGGGACTGGCCGTGGCGGTGGAGGGCGATGCGGCGTCCCTGTGGCTGCGCGGCGACCCGACCCGCTTGCGCCAGTCCCTGCTCAACTTCGCCGTCAACGCGGTGAAGTTCACCGAGCGCGGCGGCATCGCCATCCGGGCGAAGCGGCTGGAGGAATCCGCGGAAACCCTGTTGCTGCGCTTCGAGGTGGAGGACACGGGCATCGGCATCGAGCCGGAACAGATTCCGCGGCTGTTCCAGTCCTTCGAGCAGGCCGACACCTCCACCACCCGCAAGTTCGGCGGCACCGGCCTGGGGCTGGCCATCACCCGGCGCCTGGCCGCCCTGATGGGGGGCGAGACCGGCGTGGAGAGCACCCCGGGCATGGGCAGCACCTTCTGGTTTACCGCCCGGCTCGGGCGCGGCCTGGGCGAGAGGCCCCGGATCACGGCGGCGGACAGCCGGGACGGCGGGGCGAAATTGCGCGCGCGCCACGGCAGCGCGCATCTCCTGCTGGCCGAGGATGACAGCATCAACCGCGAAGTGGCGCTGGATCTGCTGCACGCCGTGGGCCTGGCGGTGGACACCGCGGCGGACGGGCGCGAAGCGCTGGAGAAGGCGCGCCGGACGGATTACGACCTGATCCTCATGGACATGCAGATGCCGGTCATGGACGGACTCGACGCCACCCGGGCCATCCGCCGCCTGCCGGGCTGGGCGAACCGGCCCATCCTGGCCATGACCGCCAATGCCTTCGAGGAGGATCGCCGCATCTGCCTGGAAGCGGGCATGGACGATTTCATCGCCAAGCCGGTGGATCCCGGCGCGCTCTATGGCCTGTTGAACTCCTGGCTGGGGCCCCAGGCACACTACGCCATGGCGGCGGAGGTCGCCGGGCCGGACGAATCCGACTGGCTGGAGCACCTGGCGGGCCTGCCCGGGGTGGACGTGGCCACGGGCCTGCGCAACCTGAACGGCAAGATGCGGCGCTATGCCCAGTTGCTCCGCCAACTGGTGGACGGCGACGAGGTCGCCAAGCTGCGCGCCGCCCTGGAGATGGGCGACACGGCCCAGGCATGCTTGCGGGCCCATGCGATCAAGGGCGCGGCGGGCATGCTGGGGGCGGAGTCGCTCCAGAATCGGGCGGCCGAACTCGAAGCCCACCTGCGCGCCGGTGAAATGGGGCCGGCCGTCGTCGCCGGCGCGGTCGCGCTGGAAACCACCCTGACGGGACTGGCCGACGCCCTCAGCGCCTTGCCCCAGGCGTGACAGGGCGGCACGGCGAGATCCGCTACTGCTCAAGTTCCACCCGGTCGGGCCGCTAACACTTTGTTTGCTGGTTCGGTTTGGATAGATAAGGAGCGTGTTGTGGATAACGAAACCGGGAAAGCCCGGATACTGCTGGTCGACGACGAACCCATCAGCCTGGCCCTGACCGCCAGGTTGCTGGCGGAGGATTATCAGGTGCTGGGCTGCGCCAGCGGGGGCGCCGAGGGCCTGCGGCGCATCCGCGCGGAATTGCCCGACCTGGTGCTCACTGACATCGTCATGCCCGAGATCGACGGCTACGAACTCTGCCGCGCTCTCAAGGAAGACCCGCAAACCAGCGACATTCCGGTGATATTCCTCTCGGGCAACGAGAGCCTGGAAGACTATCTGGCGGGCCACGACGTGGGGGGCGAGGATTTCCTCGCCAAGCCGGTGCAGATTGTCGAACTGCGCCACCGCATCGCCCATACCCTGCGGGTGACCCGGGAACGCCGGCACCTGGCCCAGGACGCCCGCTGCGCCTTCAACACCGCCATGGCGGCCATGTCCTCGGCGGCGGAATTCGGGGTGGTGCTCCAGTTCATTCGCGGCAGCTACAACTGCCACGACTACGGGGAACTGGCCGACGTGGTCATCGCCACTTGCGCCGAATACGGCCTCACCGCCTGCGTCCGCCTGAACGGACGCCTGGGTACTCTGGCGCGCAATCGCACCGGCGCCTCCTCCGCGCTGGAGATGGCCATCCTGGAACGCATGGCCGGGTTCGGCCGCATCATCGACTTCAGCCAGCGCACCGCCATCAGCTATGACCACGTCACCCTGATGCTCACCGACATGCCGCTGGCGGAGCCGGAGCGCTACGGCCGCCTGCGCGATCATCTCGCGGTCCTGGCCGAGAGCGTCGACGCCCGGGTGCGCGCCCTCGACGACGGCATGGCGGTGGCGGTGAAACACCAGGCCCTGGGCAAGGTGGTGCGGCAGACCCAGGCCGCCCTCGCCGACATCGACCGGCGCCACCGGGCCAACCAGAACGACGCCCGCATGATCCTGATGAACATGCTGACCCTGGTGGAGCAGAGTTTCGCCCAGTTGGGCATGACCAGTTCCCAGGAGGATTTCCTGGTGGCGATCCTCGACCGGGGGGTTCGGGACGTCATGGACCTGCTGGACCAGGGGTTGTCGATAGACAACCACCTGACGGCCGTGCAGGACACCCTGGAGCAAAGCGAGTCGCTGCTGTAACCGCGGCGGCAAGGGGGCTTTCCCGGCCGGCGCTGCTAAACTCCGGCTTCCTTCACCCTACCCAGTCGACTTGGACTCCATTCCCTTAGGGGCGCTACTGGGCGCCCTCTCGGTCTTGCTGCTGATCTCCGGTTTTTTCGCCATGGCCGAGACCAGCATGATGGCGGTGAACCGCTATCGCCTGCGCACCCTGGCTCGCGCCGGGCATCGCGGCGCCAAGCTGGCGGAGTGGCTGCTCTCCAACACCGACAAGCTGCTGGGCGTGGTGCTGCTGGGCAACAACCTGATCAACGCCGCCTCCGCCGCCCTGGTCACGGTCATCACCTTCCGCCTGTTCGGCCAGAACGAGGTGGCGCTGAGCCTCGGCACCCTGGTGGTGACCTTTTTGATCCTGGTGTTCTCGGAAGTCACTCCCAAGGTGGTGGGCGCCTCCTACCCGGACCGCATCGCCCCGGCCGCCAGCTTCATCCTGGCCCCCATGCTCAAGCTGTGCTATCCGGCGGTGTGGTTCGTCAACCTGTTCGTGCAGTTCCTGCTGCGGGTGATGCGCCTGAAGGCCGACGCGGCTTCGGAGAACAGCATGGGGGTGGAGGAATTGCGCACCCTGCTGGCGGAATCCGGCACCTTCCTGCCGGCCCAGCATCGCGGCATCCTGCTCAACCTGTTTGATCTGGAACACATCACGGTGGACGACGTGATGCGCCCGCGCGGCCAGATCGAGGCCATCGACATCGAGGCGGACCTGGACGAAATCGTGCACCAGCTCAATACCAGCCATCACGCGCGCCTGCCCGTGTATGCCGGCGAGGCCAACAACGTCATCGGCATGCTGCACGTGCGCCGCGTGCTCGCCCGCCTGCGCGAGGAGGACTTCGATCTGGCGGAATTGCGCGGGGCGCTGCGGGAAGCGTATTTCATCCCCTCCGGCACCAATCTCTACACCCAGTTGGCCCAGTTCCAGGCCACCCGCCAGTCGCTCGGCCTGGTGGTGGACGAATACGGCGAGCTTCTGGGCCTGGTGGCCCTGGAAGACATCCTTGAGGAAATCGTCGGCGAATTCGCCAGCGTGCGCCCGGGCGACCAGGAACCCGGCCTGCGCCAGGAGGACGGCAGCTACCTGGTGGAAGGCGCGGTGTCCTTGCGCGAACTCAACCGCAAGCTGAAGCTGGATTTTCCGCTGAACGGCGCCCGCACCCTCAACGGCCTGATCCTGGACCACCTGGAAGCCATGCCGGAACCCGGAGTGAGCGTGTTGATGGCCGGTTATCCGGTGGAAATCGTCCAGGTCCACGGGCGCATGGTCAAAACCGCGCGCATCGGACCGCGCCGGACCACGGGGAATGTCGCCTGATGATTGCTTTACATTTGAAATCCCCAGGGCAACATCGGGCGGATTGATGCGAACTTCGGGAATTTCACTGGCATGGTCGCGGTAACCGTCAGCGCCAACCTCACCGGCTTGTGCCGGGCTCTGGTCACCCAGGGCCTGCTGTCGCCGGATGAGGGCGAATCGCTGCAAAACCAGGCGCGCAATTCCGGCGAGAGTTCCCTGGCCCATCTGCTGCGCACCCGGCGCTTCCGCGCCGACCAGATCGCCGCCTTCGCCGCCGTCACCTTCGGCCTGCCCTTCTTCAACCTGGATTCCCTCGACCCCGCAGTGCTGCCCAGGTCGCCGCTGGATCCCAAGATGCTGGCCAGGCATCGCGTCCTGCCCATCACCCAGCGCGGCAACCGCCTCTTCGTCGCCCTGTCCGACCCCAGCAACCTGCAGGCCCTGGACGACATCAAATTCCAAACCGGACTGATCGTCGAAGCGGTGGTGGTGGAGGACGACAAGCTCGGGCGCTGGCTGGACAAGTATGGCGAAGCCACCGAGGACACCATCCTCAAGACCATCGAGACCGAGGATCTGAACCTCGAATTCACCGACGAGGAAGCCGTCAATGCCGCCAGCACGGCGGCTGCGGTGGACATCGACGACGCGCCGGTGG
>CAIXFP010000282.1 GCA_903918705.1 uncultured Pseudomonadota bacterium | reverse complement strand
GGGACAGCCATCACGTCGGCATCCTGGTGCCGAAAGTTATCCACCGGGGGGAAAACCATCCCGCCGGTTCCCTGGCGCCGAAAGCTGTCCACCGGGGGGACAACCGTCCCGCCGGCACCCTGGCACCGAAATCTGTCCACCGGGGGGGACAACCGTTCCACCGGCACCCTGGTGCCGAAAGTTGTCCACCGGGGGGACAACCATCCCGCCGGTTCCCTGGTGCCGGAATGCTCATGAGTTCGATGTTTCAAGTTCCTTCATCCCTGGGAGGACTCCTTTCGGTCAAGTGGAATGCGGTTGTCTGTCAGCCTGCCTCCTTTCCCGCCTGGAAGTGCCTCCCATCCCTTCCCTCCCTTGTCCTTCACTGACCATGGCTACCAACCAAACTCCTACCTTCCCGACCAGCCTGACTTCTCCAATCCCCGATGGCTATGACATCGAAGCGGAAGAAGCGGCCCTGAAAGACCTGCTCGAAGCCGAGAACCCCAACACGATGGATCCCAGGTGGCCCCGTGTGGTCGAACTCGAAACCAGGAAAGCGCAACTGCAACGATCCAGGTCCGAATACCAGCAGCGGCTTGGCGCGGACAAGCTGGTGTCGAGCCGGGAGGCCGATGGAATGCGCTACATCGGCGCCCTGGAGGATGAAGACCAGGACACCATGACCATTCACACCCGCGAGGCTTACCGGCTGTTCATGGGACGGTCGCGCGATGCCGAAGGCCAGTACAGCCCGATCGTCGGCGGCCGACGTGTCGCCTCGGCATTGCGTTCGGCCTGGGCGCTGTCAGGCAATGACAACCCCTATGCGGACTGGGTGTTGATCGCCTTCATGGACAGCATGGATGCGGCAAAGGCGAAGCTGGAAGGGGCCATGGCCGAGCACGAGCAAGCCTTGAAAGACCTGCGCCAGCGTGGGTTGAACTATTCGTTGTTGCGTTCCCGCGAGCCGAAGGACGTGGACCTGGGTTTCCGTAGCCCCTACGGCTATGCGGTGGCCGAGTTGGTTGTGCAGTACGACTTCTTCGTGCGTCTGATCAAGACGCTGATCCGCAAGGACCGGATGTCCGACGAGGAAGGCCGCGTGGCCATGCGCCAGCGTGTTCGCGAGATTCGCTCGATGTTCGAGGAACCATCGAAGTACGAGCGGTTCTTGATGCGCGATGAACTGCGCCAGCTTTCTCGTGCCGATTTTCTGCCTGGGGCAGGCGGGGAGAGCCAGAAGCGTGTGGCAGCGGTGGTGGGTCTGTTTGGCGAAGTGCCGCGCGAGGTGTTCACCGGGCAGGTTCAGCCGAAGCACAGCCGTAGGCGCGTGAAGCTGTCCGAGCAGGAGTTGCGTCTGCTGCAGGAAGTCGCGCTTTCGCCGGTTGCAGTGGCGGGGGCCTCGGATGTGGATGAGGGTGCTTTGTTGTGATCCTGGCGCAGCGACATTTCCCGTTGAGTGACTGCGAGGACGGGGTTCCCTCTGGCGCAGGGGGGGTGTCAACACGGGGCGGGGGAGCTGGCGCAGATTGTCAACAGGGTGCTGACACAAAGGCCTTTAAGGGTAAGGGCGGGTCTGGCCGGTCGCTGGCGGATGTCCAGGCGGAGATGCGGAAGCTGGCGGATGAGACGAAGTCGATTGCCGGGCGGTTGTTCTTTCTGGAAGTGCATCGGCGCCGACAGACCGGGCAGATCAGCTTGCGCTGGCGGCTGGTGACGGGCCGGTGGCGCCATGTGAAATGGGAGGACCAGGAGCTGCAACTGGCGCTGTCGCGGTCGCCCTTGGTGTGGCGGGGTTGGTATACGCAGATGCATGGTCAGGCGTTGCTACTCAATCGCGAGGAACGGGAACTGCGGGCTGCGCTGCGTGAAGTTGTGGCAACGCCGGCAAGGGTTTGACATGGCTGAGCTTCGTCCTGTTCAGGGCATGGACCTGAGCAACCTGCCGCCAATTGCTGAAGGTGCGGTTTGCGCTGTGGCAAGTGTGCTGGTTGAAAGGCCTATTTGTGCCTTCACGCTTTGCCGGCGGGAAGGATTTGTGGCACGCCAGGGATGGCCGTGTCTTTGTTGCCAATGAAGGAGTGAAAAGCATGTTGAGAACG
>CAIXFP010000281.1 GCA_903918705.1 uncultured Pseudomonadota bacterium | reverse complement strand
CGTGGAGGATCTTTATGCGAACGGCACGGACTGGATCGAGTTGGTGCATGAAGAAGATCGCCCGGCGATCCTGAAAAAGGTTCAGGTCTTGGTGGGACCGGAGCAGCCCTGTGTCGAATTGCCGCATTTCCGCATCCATCGCCCCAATGGCGTCCTTCGCTGGATTTCGGCGCGCGCCTATCCGATCCCGGATGAGCGGAACCGTATCGTGCGCCTGGCAGTCATCGCCGAGGACATCACGGAACGCCAGGAGTATCAACAGCATCTCGAAGAGTTGGCCCATTTCGATCCCCTCACTCAGTTGCCGAACCGGCGCCTGCTGGAAGACCGGATGCGCCTGGCGCTGGTACACGCCCAGCGGGCCGACCAGTTGCTGGCGATTTGCCTGCTGGATCTGGACGGCTTCAAGGCGGTCAACGACAACTTCGGCCACAAGATGGGCGACCAATTGCTGGTCGCGGTGGCGCGGCGCCTGCAAAACAGTGTGCGCGGCGACGACACCGTGGCGCGCCTGGGGGGCGATGAGTTCGTGCTGCTGTTGGGAGGCTTGCGCAGTGTCAAGGAAGCGGACGAAGCCCTGGTGCGCCTGCTTCAGATCCTCACTCTCCCCTTCAATTTGAGCGAACCGCCCATCAGCATTTCGGCCAGCATCGGGGTCACCTTCTTTCCCAGCGATGGCGGCGACGCCGATTCCCTGTTGCGCCATGCTGACCACGCCATGTACCTGGCCAAACTGGCCGGCAAGAATCGCTACCACCTGTTCGACCCGGCACTGGAACAGCGCGAGCGCGACAATCGCAGCGCTTTGCAGCAGATCGAGAAAGCCATCGCCGAGAATCAGCTCAACCTGTTCTACCAGCCCATCGTCGATTGCGGCCTGGGCCGCGTGGTGGGCATGGAGGCGCTTCTGCGCTGGGAACATCCGCTGTTCGGTCTGATGAGCCCGGCACAATTCCTGCCGCTGGTGGAAGACGACGACGATCTGGCGCTACGCATCGGCGCCTGGGCCTTGCGCCGGGCCTTGCGCCAGACCGCCCAGTGGCACGCGGCGGGCCTGGAGATCCCGGTCTGCGTCAACGTCTTCGTGCAGCAACTGCGGGATCCGCAATTCCCCGGATTGGTCCAGGAACTGCTCGGCGAATTTCCCGATTTGCCGGGAGGGCATCTGAATATCGAGGTACTCGAAAGTACCGCCCTCGACGATTTCTCCAGTGTCATCGGACTGGTCCACACCTGCGCCAGCATGGGCGTTGGTTTCACCCTGGACGATTTCGGCACCGGCTTTTCCTCACTGACCTATCTGCGCCGTCTACCGCCCGTGCGGGTAAAAATCGACCAGTCCTTCGTGCGCGACATGCCTCTGAACCCGGACAATCTGACCATCGTCGAGGGCGTGGTAGGCCTGTGCGCGGTCTTCCGCCATGAGGTCATGGCCGCGGGGGTGGAATCCGCCGATCATGCCCTGATGCTCATGGAAATGGGCTGCAACCTGGTGCAGGGCTGCGGCATCGCGCCCCCCATGGCGGGCCAGGCCACCCTGGAATGGCTGCAACAATTCCGCCCCGACCCGAGCTGGCAGGGACTCGCCCACGTGAACCTGTCGCGCGACGATTTCCAGTTGTTGCTGATGGAGGTCAACCATCGTCAATGGATAAGCAGCCTGCAACACTGGCTGCGGCAGTCGCCCAAATCCCGTGGCGTGCCGCCGCCGCTGGACACGCATCAATGCAATCTGGGCCACTGGTACTACGGCGAGGGCCGTGACCGCTACGGCCAACTGCCGCAGTTCCGGGCACTGGAAGCCCGACATGACCGAGTCCACGAACTGGCCCGGCAACTCGTACACCTGGCCGCGCTGGGCGACGTTGCCGGCTGCCGCCAGCTTGAAACCGAGCTATTCGCCGCATCTGGCGCTTTTCGCGAGGGATTGCGGATAATCCGCATTGCGACGATCCATCCGGACGCCGCCGTGTAAACCTTCCCCTGAAAAGATGATCAGCCACGAACCCCTCCCCTGGAACGACAGCTACCTCACCGGTATCGAGCGCATCGACGATCAGCATCGGGTTCTGGTGAACACCCTCAACGAAGCCAACGCCCGTCTGGCTGTCGGCGTCACCCGCGAGGCGCTGGAGCAGATCACCCGCTCCCTGCTCAGCTATGCGCTGTACCACTTCGAAACCGAGGAATCGTTGATGCAGCAGTACGGCTACGCCAAGCTGGACACGGCCGACGCGGAGAAACACCGGGGCGAGCACCGCAGCTTTTCGCAGCAGGTGGTGGCCCTGCGTGAAGGCCTGCACAACGGCAATCTGGTGACGCGGGAGGAACTGCTGTCCTTCCTCAACAACTGGCTGGTCAACCACATCCTCCATACCGACAAGCGCCTGGGCCAGTTCCTGCTGAGCCACGGCTATTCCAGACCGGGCTGAGCGTCCTCGGAACAGCGGGAGACGTGCATGCCGGGCCAGTCCTGGCGCGGGCATGTCGATATGGGCGTCAGATCGGCCGGCGGCCTTGGGTCAGGTGGTGATCCGAGGGTGGGTTTCGACGATGTTCATGTCGTCTCCTCGTCCTCTTCCTCGGCGAAGCGCGCCAGACTCCTGGCTTCCACGCCCATGACGCGCGCCAGCCAGGGCGGTGGTGATTCGAGGGTGCCCTGCAGGCGGGCCAGGGCCTCGCGTGCCGGCGCGGGTTGGGGGAATTTGATCGGGTGGACGTTGGCGCGCACCACCTTGGCCGCGGCCGGGCCGCCGATGGATTGCACGTAGACGATCTGGCAGTCGTTGATGAGTTCGGAGCGGGCGACGTTTTTGTCTTCCGCGTCGTCCGCCACCAGAGTGGGGCGCACGGCGATGAGCTTGATGGCCTCCGTGCCGACCTGGTAGACCAGGAAGCGGGGCGCCGAGCCGAAGTGGCCGTCCAGATTGTCGGCGGAGTTGGAGGCCACCGCGACGCGCAGGCTGCCGGGCATCTCGCCTTCCACATAGGGCTCGGGTTTCGGCACGTTGCCGTCGTCACCGTTCTCACCCCAGAGGAAGCGCACGGCAAGCTTCAGGCTGGCACTGTCCACGTCCGGTTCCACGGTCTCCTCGCCGCCCAGGATCAGCTTCAGGTCGGCCACGGTGAGGGTGGCGAGTTTGTCCTCGGTCAGGGGCAGGCCCAGTTTCTCGGCCAGCTTGACGGTGAGCGCCGCCGGCTTCACCGCGTCCATCGCACGGGCGGCGAGGGCGATACGGAACGCTGCGGCTTTGGTGATGGTGGTCATGGGAGGGCCTTTCGAGGTTTACGGTTTATCGGGCTACGCTGCGCTAACCCGACCTACGGAAGCGCACGTGTAGTTCGGGTTAGGCGCGGCTTTTTGCGCCGTAACCCGACATCCCTAATCACGCCTCCAGCGGCACGATGCAGTTGTCGATGGGGCAAAGCGACACGCACTTGGGCTTCTTGTAGTCGCCCTCGCATTCCGTACAGGTATCGGGGTTGATGATGAACACGCCTTTCTTCTTCCGGATGGAAGCAGTGGGGCAGTCGGGTTCGCAGTCGCCGCAGGCGGTGCACAGGGTGGGGTCGAT
>CAIXFP010000280.1 GCA_903918705.1 uncultured Pseudomonadota bacterium | reverse complement strand
CTGTCGCATCAGCAGGAAATTCCCCTGCCGGCTGCGTCCGCAGATGTGCGTGAATCCCAGAAAGTTGAACGTTTCCGGTTTGCCCAACCCGCGTCTGGCTCGCCGAACCGCTGCATGGCGGCCGAATTCGAGCAGGCGCGTCTTCTCCGGGTGCAACTTCAGGCCAAACTATTCCATCCGCTCCCTGAGTGCTTCCAGAAAGCGGCGGGCTTCCCATTCGTGCTCGAAGCCGGCAACGAGGTCGTCGGCCGCAGTTGTCAACACTCGCACCAGGATGACTTCGCCTCGGGCCTGCTGGCGCCGCCAGCGGTGCGCCCAGAGGTTGAACACATTGTGCACAGGTAGAGGTTGGCCAGCACCGGCGAGATGACCGCGCCCGGCGAGCGTGCCCTCCTCGCTGGCAATGATCCGCCCCGCTTCCAGGACGCCGGCTTCCAGCCACAACTTGATGAGCCGGTGCAGTCGCCGGTCGGCGATCCGATGTTCCACAAATCGCAACAGCCAGTCGTGGTCGACCGTGTCAAAGAAGCTGGCAATGTCCGCATCCAGTATCCAGTTCACCGGACGGCAGCGGATGCCGTAGGCCAGCGCTTGATGCGGGTTCCGCCCGGGTCGGAAGCCGTGGGAGAAGCCCATGAAAGCCGGCTCGTAAACCGCATTGAGCACTTCCACCACCGCTCCCTGGGCGATTTTGTCTCCAGCGCGGCAATTCCGAGAGGTCGCTTCCGTCCATCCGTTTTGGCGATGGTGCTGCGTTGTGACGGTCGTGGGCGGTAGCCTTGTTGTCGTTCCTCCAAGGGGCATTGCCGTTCGGCTAACTCTTCCCCTTGCCGAGCGAGTAGAGGACTTCCACCTCCAAGTCAGTGCCCCCTGCCGGGCGCACCATAAAATAGAGCGGCCGAAGCCGCTCTTGTCCGGTAGGCAAGGCGGAATGAATCCGCCCTACAAGCGAATCCCTTACTTCACCACTTCCTTCAACTGATCGAGAATCGCCGGGTTTTCCAGTGTGGAGATGTCGGAGGTGATTTCCTCGCCCTTGGCCAGGGTGCGCAGGAGGCGGCGCATGATCTTGCCGGAGCGGGTTTTCGGCAGGTTGTCGCCGAAGCGGATTTCGTCCGGCTTGGCGATGGGGCCGATCTCGTGGGCAACGTGGTTGCGCAGGTCGTTGACGATCTGCTTGGCTTCGTCGCCGGTGGGACGGGCACGCTTCAACACCACATAGGCGACGATGGCCTCTCCCTTGATGTCGTGGGGCTTGCCCACCACCGCAGCTTCCGCCACCAGGGGGTGGCTCACCAGGGCGGATTCGATCTCCATGGTGCCCATGCGGTGGCCGGACACGTTCAGCACGTCGTCAATGCGGCCCATGATGGTGAAGTAGCCGGTTGTGGCGTCACGCACGGCGCCGTCGCCCGCGAGATACAACTTGCCGCCCAGGTCCTCGGGGAAGTAGCTCTTCTTGAATCGGTCCGGGTCGCCCCAGATGGTGCGGATCATGGACGGCCAGGGGCGCTTGATCACCAGGAAACCACCCTTGCCCCACTCCACGTCATGGCCGGCCTCGTCGACCACGGAGACCATGATGCCGGGGAAAGGTAGCGTGCAGGAGCCGGGCACCAGGGGTGTGACGCCGGGCAGGGGGGTGATGACGTGGCCGCCGGTCTCGGTCTGCCAGAAGGTGTCCATGATCGGACACTTTCCGCCACCGATGTGGTCGTGGTACCACATCCAGGCTTCCGGGTTGATCGGCTCACCGACCGAGCCCAGCACGCGCAGGCTGGTGAGGTCGAAATTCTTCGGATGCGCCACGTCCATGTTGGCTTCACCGGCCTTGATCAGGGAGCGGATG
>CAIXFP010000279.1 GCA_903918705.1 uncultured Pseudomonadota bacterium | reverse complement strand
TTGATTGCTTGCCTACAGCATTCCCCCAGCCCCCTCCACCATCCCCCGCTGCCCCTCCCAATCCAGCGGCATCATTCGCCGCTGTAGAACCTCCAGCGACATGGTCCGTGGCAGTGTGCCATCCAGCGCCGCCTGCACAATCCCAGGCGCCAACAGCGCAAACCGCAAGCCGTCGCTAACCGTTACCCGGTGGAGGCCCTCCCTCTCGGCGATCTCGGCCGCATCCCCCGCTGCACCGGTTTCCAGCAGGTGCTGCCAGTAATATCCTCGACCAAGCGCCTTGGGCAGGGTCGGGTCCTGGCTGGGCGTGATCACCGCTACCGCTGCACGAACCAACACCGGGTCGTCGACGCCCACAGGCCCGACCACCACTTTCTTGATGCCGCGCTTCTTGAACTGCAGCGGCACGAAGGTGGTGATCTTCATCCCACCGTCCTCCAGGGGGTGTCGGCGCTCATGCGGCTTGCCGGTGGGCAGCAGTTTCTTGGCTGTCCGGTTCATGCCATGGCCTCCATCTTCAGCATCTCGCCACCGATGGTGTCGGGGGCCAGTTCCCCGGCCAGTTCCTTCCAACCCACCTCACGCCAGACGATGTCTGAGCGACTGTTTCATAGCACCTATCAGCCTTTCAGGAGCTCAATTTTCCGCAAGCCTGGATGTCTCTTCATGGCCGGGAGTTGTCCGTGGCAGATCTTCCCCATTGCTGCCATTCGCACGATCTGACTGCCCCCACTCGGCTCCCTAGTGAGGCTGACACCATGCCCTTCTACTGGCGGAAGGGGATAGCAAAAGCTTCCGTTCCCGCGGCACTACTCAATCTCCCCGCCGCCCCACCAAGCAAGCGTGCCGAGTAGCGGGTCAGTAATATCGGGCACACGTCCTGGCAGAGTTTGCTGATTCCACTCCAAGATGAACCACACGCCGAACAGGACTCCGCCGCAGACGAGGCCCATTCCGGGTCGAAGGCGGCCGCCGGCGATAACGCGCGCATACACCGCAAGCCCCAGGCCCAGCCAGAGTGTGCTCAGGATATCGTCCATTCCACCCAAGCGGCCTGCCTGCGCCGCGAAGGGGATCCAGTTGAAGGGCAATTGTCCTGCGAGGCTGCCTGGATGGATTTCGTCAATTATCTTGGCCAGGGCGATCGCGGCCATGCCCAGCCATGCCAAGCCGCGCCGGTTCTGCCAGGTCAGCAGAGAGAGGATGGCGAGCGACACCAGCGACGCGCAAAAGAACTCCAGCGACAAGGTTTGCTCCGCAATGATGATTTTGAGGAACGTCACGACAAGGACGAAAGTGATCAGCGTGGGCATCACCGGCTCGCGCATCACGATTCGCATCAGCACGCCGATGCCGAACATCGCACAGCCATCCATGAGCGCCTTGGAAACGTTGAACAGTTCCGGGTGATGCCAGGTGTGGAGGAAGTGGTATAGCCCGGCCTCGATGGTGCTCAGCTTCGTCGACGGGGCATAGGGAAACAGTTCTGTGGCCGCCCACAACAGTAAGACCACCAGGGCCAGGTTGGGCAGGGTGCCGGGGACGAAGCGCCGCTCCCGCCAGGCATACAGTCGCTGCCCAGTGAGGCTGTCGGGTGACAGACCAAGCGCCATCAGCGCGCCGATGAGCGTGCCCAACGTATCGTTGACGATGTCCGCCACCGACGACACCCTGCTGGGCAGAGCCTCCTGCAGAAATTCCATGGAAAAGCTCAGGGAAAAGCCGACCGCTGCGGCGACCAATAACCCTTGGGTACGGCCGGTACGAATCCAGAGTTGGCGGATGAGAAAGCCAAGAGGCAGGTAGGCGAGTACGTTGATGAGAATGTCGGATCGCGAGCCATGCGCCGGCCAGGGCATCAATACAGGATTGGTCCAGTGGTGGGGTGGATGCCAGCCGAGGAACGGGAACAGGCTGCCGTGAACAATGAGCAGGACATACGCCACCACAACCCACAGGAGTTTGCTGGACACTGGCCTCTGACATGCTGCGTCAGGCGGTTCGCTATTCACAGGGCAGGGTCCGGTTCCAACGGGTCGACCAGTTGCGGCCCCTCGCTATGTGGGTAGGTAGGGGCTCAAACCCAGGGGCCATGTCTCGATATTCGCCACGTTGTGCCGTCGTCGACAACGAAAACGCCAATCAAGAAGCTCAGTATGGCGATGAAAATGCTTGCGAAGAAGGCGGTCCAGAACCCAGAAATCGTGAATCCGCGAACCAGCGACGAAACCAGCAGCAGCATCAGCGCGTTGATCACTAGCAGGAAGAAACCCAGCGTCACCAGGGTCAACGGCAGAGTGAGGATGACCAACAGTGGCTTGACGATGGCGTTGGCAAAACCGAGGAGCAGCGCGGAAATGATCAGTGAGGGGGTGTCCGCGAACCGAATGCCGCTGAACACATAGCTCGCCACCCAAAGGGACAGGGACGTGACACCCCAATGGAGCAGGAATGGCATCAGGTTGTCGAGCATGCGTGGTGTCCTTGACCAGGGTTCGGTAGGGGCATCATAGCAACAGGTGCCTGTAGCCGAATGGGCAGCACCGACGTTCGGAGGGGTGATCCGGAACGAAAGTGGCATTTTGTTTTCGCCGGGGACAACCACCATTTTCCAGATGTTCGCCCCGGGATAACCAGCTGAGAATCTTTGCAATGCCAGTTTGCAAGAACTTGCATGCGTCGGATTTCCCTGTCTACCCAGCTCAGCGCGGGTTGAACTTCTCCGCCAGTTTCAGGAGCTTTTCCTGACGTTGCTGGGCTTCCTGCTCCGCTCTGCGGCGTTCCGCACCTCGCTTGAACCGCTCGCGCAGGGTGGCGGCCGCCTGGTCCTGCTGCTCGGCAGTCACCGCACCAGAGGCGTTACCGTCGAGGTCGAAGCGTGGCGCGCCCTCCACGATGGCCTTGAGGTACCGCATCGTTCCCGTGTGGAAGTGCATGGCGGTCCGCACCTGTCCCTTGTCGAGACCGGGAAACCGTTCCATCAAGCTCTTGTGGATGCCGATAGCCAGGGGCTGATAGTCGCGGAAGACCGGTACTTCCGCGTACAACCGCTCGATCAATGCGCTGAGGTGGCCGGTTTTCGGGGCAGGGTCAGTCATGGGCGGCGAGCTTCCGAATTGAGGCGGATTGGTGGCCAGGGCGGCATACCATGTGGACGCTATGTTTTCGGATTATGGCTTGGTTCCGCCTGTTGTCGGTGAGACGATCTGAACCGGGCCTGCGATCGGGCGCAATGAACGATCCAGACTCCATCGGCCACCGCGTCGTCCAGGTTACCGCCAACGCCCCCCTCCCAGGCTAACCCGGCTTCAGGGCCAGGCAGCATCGACGCGGCCTATGCGGCACAACGGGCGGTTTGGCGAGTCATGGTCGGCGACCGTCGGCCGACGGCCTGGAAGGTCGGGTCACGTTGACATGAACTTCTTGCTGTCCGCCCGAGTGCGATATATTTTGCTGATGAATCGTGCCGACCTCATCGACCGTCTTGCCGCTCGCGCCGCGACACTTACCGCCAAGGATACGGAACTCTCGGTGTCCGTGATTCTTGATTCCCTTTCAAACGCCCTCGCCCGCGGCGATCGCATCGAAATCCGTGGATTCGGGAGTTTCGCCTTGAGCTACCGACCACCCCGACAAAGCCGAAATCCAGCATCCGGAGATCCGGTGCAGGTTCCGGCGAAATATCTGCCGAAGTTCAAGGTCGGCAAGGAATTGCGCGAACGGGTCGATTACGCGGACGAGCGACCTGCGCCCCATCGTTCTGCCGAATGACCGCAGGCCGAACGCAGACTCATGACCCGAACCCACGTCAAGGCCATCAGCATCGCCACCGGTCAGAACCAGCCCCCACTGTCCAAAGGCCAGAAGACATTCAACACCCTGATCAAACAGATTGAACAACG
>CAIXFP010000278.1 GCA_903918705.1 uncultured Pseudomonadota bacterium | reverse complement strand
TGGTGCTGGCGCAGATGGGGTTCCGGCCGATCCTCCTGGAGCGCGGCAAGGCGGTGCGGGAGCGGACGAAAGACACTTGGGGCCTCTGGCGCAAAGGGGAACTGAACCCGGAATCCAACGTGCAGTTCGGCGAGGGCGGGGCGGGCACCTTTTCCGACGGCAAGCTCTACAGCCAGATCAAGGATCCCCAGCACCACGGCCGCAAGGTCCTGGAGGAGTTCGTCAAGGCCGGGGCACCGGAGGAAATCCTCTACGTGAGCAAGCCCCACATCGGCACCTTCCGCCTGGTGACCATGGTGGAGCACATGCGCGCCGAGATCGAATCCCTGGGCGGCGAGATCCGCTTCCAGAGCCGGGTGGCGGACGTGGACATCGTGGATGGCCAGATGCGTGGGGTGATCCTGGCCGACGGCGAGCGCATCGCCGCCTCCCACGTCATCCTGGCCCTGGGCCACAGCGCCCGTGACACCTTCCGCATGCTGCACGGGCGCGGCGTGTTCATCGAACCCAAGGCCTTCTCGGTGGGCCTGCGCAGCGAGCATCCGCAATCCCTGATCGACGCCTGCCGCTTCGGCAAATACGCCGGCGACCCCACCCTGGGTGCGGCCGATTACAAGTTGGTGCACCACGCCGGCAACGGCCGCTCCGCCTACAGCTTCTGCATGTGTCCGGGCGGGACCGTGGTGGCCGCCACATCGGAAGTCGGCCGGGTGGTGACCAACGGCATGAGCCAGTATTCCCGCAACGAGCGCAACGCCAACGCCGCCCTCGTGGTGAACGTGAATCCGGAGGACTTCCCCGGCGACGTGAAGGAGAACCCCCTGGCCGGCATGGAATTCCAGCGCCGCTGGGAAGAGGCCGCCTTCGTCGCCGGCGGCGGCGACTACCGGGCGCCGGCGCAAAAGGTCGGTGACTTCCTCGCCGGCCGCCCCTCCACCGAGGTGGGCACGGTAATCCCCTCCTACACGCCCGGGGTGAACTGGACCGATCTTTCTTCCTGCCTGCCGGACTACGTCATCAATACCCTGCGCGAGGCGATCCCCGCCTTCGACCGGCAGATCCGCGGCTTCGCCATGGCGGATGCGGTATTGACCGGGGTGGAGACGCGCACCTCCTCGCCCATCCGCCTCACCCGCGGCGACGACTACCAGAGCCGCAATACCCGCGGCCTCTACCCGGCCGGGGAAGGCGCGGGCTATGCCGGCGGTATCCTCTCCGCCGCCGTGGACGGGATCAAGGTGGCGGAAGCGGTGGCGTTGAGTTTATGTAGCGCCGGCGCCTCGCTGGCGAGGACCTGAAGTGCCGCGCAAGGAAGCCGAGCCGGAGACTCGCCAGCGGGGCGCCGGCGCTACTTTCTCCCTTGCCGCCCGCGCCAGAAGCTTCATCTACGCCGGACGCGGCGTGGCCTATCTGGTGCGCACCCAGCACAACGCCTGGATCCATCTCGTGGCCGCCACGACGGTGATCGCCGCCGCCGCCTGGTGCCATCTCGATCGCTGGGAGTGGGTCTGGCTGATCCTGGCCATCGCCCTGGTGCTGGCGGCGGAGGCCATGAACAGTGCCATCGAGGCCCTGGCCGACGCGGTTTCCCCGGAATTCAACGAAGGTGTGGGCCGCGCCAAGGACGTGGCGGCGGCCGCCGTGCTGATCCTGGCCGTGGCTGCCGCGCTCATCGGGGCGCTGGTGTTCCTGCCGCATCTTCCGGGCTGACCGGCCGGTTGGGCTTCGTGCCTCCGATAAAGCCCCTACCCTTCGGTAAGCCCGGCCTACGCATCTGAACCCTCGCCGCCCCCGGCGTGAGATGATGCGGGGCTGCGCTTCGCCGAACATTCTGGCTTCACCTACCCATGCCCTCAGATCTGCTCTCCGGCCTCAACCCCGACCAACTCGCCGCGGTCACAGCACCTTCCTCCGCCCTGGTCCTGGCCGGCGCCGGCTCGGGCAAGACCCGGGTGCTCACCACCCGCATCGCCTGGCTGGTGCAGCAACAGCAGGTCTCGCCCATGGGGCTGCTGGCGGTGACCTTCACCAACAAGGCGGCGAAGGAAATGCTGACGCGGCTGACCGCCATGCTGCCGCTTAGTTGCCAACACTCTACCCGCGGCATGTGGATAGGCACCTTCCACGGCCTCTGCAACCGCCTTTTGCGCACCCATCACCGCGAGGCCGGGTTGCCGCAACTGTTCACCATCCTGGATTCCTCCGACCAGCTTTCCGCGGTGAAGCGCGCCTTGCGGGCGCTCAACGCCGACACGGAGAAGTTCGACCCGCGCCAGGTGCAGAGCTTCATCAACAAGAACAAGGAAGCCGGCCTGCGCGCCGACAAGGTGGAGGCCTGGGATCCGTTCAGCAGCCGCCTGGCCGAGTACTACGCCGCCTACGACGCGCAATGCCAGCGCGAGGGCGCGGTGGATTTCGCCGAACTGCTGCTGCGCGCCCATGAACTGCTGAGCCGCAACGCCCTGCTGCGGGAGCATTACCAGGAACGCTTCCGCCACATCCTGGTGGACGAGTTCCAGGACACCAGCCGCTTGCAATACGAGTGGCTGAAACTGCTGAAGGGGCCGCAATCCGCCCTGTTCGCGGTGGGCGACGACGACCAGTCCATCTACGCCTTCCGCGGCGCACACGTCGGCAACATGCAGCAACTGATGCGGGATTTCGCCATCACGACGCCCATCAAGCTGACCCGCAACTACCGTTCCGTCTCCACCATCCTGGACGCCGCCAACGCGGTGATCAGCCGCAACGAGGACCGCCTGGGCAAGGATTTGTGGACCGACGCCGGGGCCGGCGAGCCGATCCGCCACTTCCAGGCCTACGACGACGGCGCGGAAGCGCGCTTCCTGGTGGAGGAAATCCAGAACCTGCGCCGCGAGGGCGAGCAGTACGTCGACATGGCCGTGCTCTACCGCGCCAATGCCCTGTCGCGCGGCG
>CAIXFP010000277.1 GCA_903918705.1 uncultured Pseudomonadota bacterium | reverse complement strand
GCCGGACAGGCGGCTTTTTTCATGGGCATGACAACCATCGCTGTGCTCCTCAAGTGTTGGACGATTCTGCCGCTGATATGGAACTGCCTGTCACTTTCGGAGTATGTCCATGCTGATCCAAGTCGACCTGCGTCAGGTCGTGTACGCCCTGTCGGACGCGCTCGACCTGGTGGGTGTGAACGACTTCTATCACGGCAAGCGGGTCTCGCTGATGGCGGTGCAGGTGGCGCGCACCCTGGGACTGGACACGGCCACCCGCGACGAGTTGTTCAACGCCGGCCTGCTGCATGATTGCGGCGTGTCTTCCACGGCCATACACCAGCATCTGGTGGAAGAAATGGATTGGGAGGGCGCCCAGAATCATTGCGAGATCGGTTATCGCCTGCTCGACTCTTTCTCCTACTTGCGCTCCCTGGCGCCGCTGATTCTTTACCACCATACCCACTGGCGCGACTTCGCCCATAAGGACGTGGCTCCGGAAATCCCGCTGCTGGCCAACCTGATCTTTCTCTCCGACCGCGCGGACGCGTTATCGGCGCCGCATCTGGGGCCGGAACTGCTGATGCACAAGCCGGCGATCATCGACACCCTGGCGGGTTACCGCGGCACCCTGTTCGCGCCGGAGTTGCTCGACGCCTTTCTGGAAACGGCACGCGCCGATGCCTTCTGGCTCGTGCTGGAGCCGCGCCATATTCAGAACTTCCTTGGCGAAATGCTGGGGCGCAGCCAATCGCAGACATTGGACTTCAGCGAATTGCGCCAGATGGCGATGCTGTTTTCCCGGGTGGTGGATGCCAAGAGCCCGTTTACCGCCGCCCACTCCCAGGGGGTGGCCTGTCTGGCGCGCTTGCTGGGAAAACTTGCCGGATTGCCGCCGGATACACAGGATCGGCTGGAACTGGCCGGCCTCATGCACGACCTGGGCAAACTGCAGGTGCCGGACGAAGTCCTCGATAAACCGGGGGCGCTTTCCTCCCGTGAGCGTCTGGTGATGGAGCGGCACAGTTTCGAGACCTTCCAGATCCTGTCCCGGATTTCCGGCCTGCGCGAGGTGGCCGCCTGGGCCGCCTATCACCACGAAACCCTGGACGGCAGCGGCTATCCCTACTGTCTGGGCAGCCGCGGCTTGCCACTGGAGGCGCGCATCGTCGCGGTGGCCGACGTGTTCCAGGCCATGGCGCAGAACCGCCCCTATCGAGCTTCAGTGCCACCCCGCTTGATCCAGGTGAACCTGCAGCAGCGCGTCAGCATCGGCCAACTCGATGGCGATGTGGTGGGATTGGTCGCGGCCAACCTGGACGCCTGCTGGCGCGCGGCCATCGACGGTGAGGCTTGCCTGGTCACCACCACGCCTTGACCAGCAACGACACGGCGCTGGCGCACAGCAACAGGCTCACCCCGCGCAGCATCTGGTGATCGGAGAGGCGGGTATGAACGTGGCCGCCGACATACAACGCGGCGACGATCAGGGGAGCAGCGAACAGGGCATGGCGCCAGACCGCCCATCCGTTGAGCAGTCCGCTGGACAGGAAGGTGACGATGCGCAACAGACCTTCCAGGAAGAACAGGGCTGACAGGGTGGCGCGCAGGGTGCTCTTGTCGCTGATGCGGTGTGACAAATAAATGACATAGGGTGGCCCGCCGGTGCCGAACAGGCCGCTTACGGCGCCGCCGGAAAGCGCGGCCGGCCAGGCCCAGTGGCGGGATGCAGGGGTGAAGCCCACCTGCTTCAGCACCAGGGGGCGCAGAGCGAAAGCCAGCACGAAACCGCTCAGGAGAGTCAGCAGCGGAGCCGCGGGCAGGGAAATCAGAAGGCGGGTGCCGAGGATCACGCCGACCAGGGTGGCGGGGAGCAGGCGGCGGATTTCGCTCCAGTCCACCCGCTGCAAACCGAGGCCGCCGACCAGGCCGGCGGCGCCGAAATCGGCGATGAGCATGAAGGGCACCACCTCCGGCAGCGGAAAGCGCAACGCCAGCAAGGGCACGGCGATGAGGCCGGAACCGAAGCCGGAGATGCCGCGCACGAAATAGGCGAGGGCAAGCACGGCGGCGGCGTAGGCGAGATCAGGGGATGTCATCGGATAGTCGGTGGGAGGCCCGTACCGGGCCGAATCGCGCATTGCCCCAGGGGCCGCGATGGGGACGGATTATCGGCGATAATCCGCTACCGCTTCCAAGATGGAATTCAGAACATGCTGCCCTCACCCGATGCCTTCATCCTCCAGGTCGACCGTGCCTTGCGCACGGTCTTCGCCCGGGCCGGTTCACGCCGGCCGTATCCCGATGCCGGGGTTCCTGACGCGGAGATGAGCGAGGCGGATAAAAAGCACGCCGCCGGCCTCATGCGCATCAACCATAGCGGCGAGGTGTGCGCCCAGGCTCTCTATGCCGGCCAGGCACTCACCGCGCGCAACCCGGAAGCCCAGCGCGCCCTGCTGGAAGCCGCCGACGAGGAGACCGAACACCTGGCCTGGTGCGAGAAGCGTCTGGAAGAATTGGGTAGCCACAAGAGCCTCCTCAACCCCCTCTGGTACGCCGGTTCCTTTGCCCTGGGCGCCTTCGCCGGGGCGCTGGGGGACAAGTGGAACCTGGGCTTTCTGGCGGAAACCGAGCGTCAGGTGGAAGGCCATCTGGACAGCCACCTGGGGTTGCTGCCGGAACAGGACGCAAAAAGCCGCGCCATCGTCGAGCAAATGAAGATCGATGAAATCAAGCACGCCGATACCGCCATCGCCCATGGTGGCGCGCCGCTCCCCGGGCCGGTGCGCGCGGCCATGCAAGTGACTTCGAAAATCCTCACCCAAGCCGCGTACCGGGTCTGATGAATTTCGCCGACGTCCTGGCCCTGTTGCCGCCGGTCAACCACATCGCCCGCCTGGAACTGGTCAACGGCGATGCCGTCGTCGCGGTGATCGAGAACCGGCCCGGCAGCGCCGGATCCGTGCGCATCTATGCCTGGCTGGCGGAGAACTTCGGCCGCATCGACCGGGATGCGGCGCTACAGGGTCTGGTGCTTTACGCCGAGCACAGCGAGGATGCCCGCGGGCACCCCGGCAAGCATCCCAACATCGATCGCCTGTATGCCATCGCGGCGGGGGGCACGCCGCTACGCGTCATCCCCATCCCCGCCGGACAATAAAAAAGCCCGCGCGGCGCGGGCTTTTCGGCTGAAGCCGGATTAGCGGGGGCAGGAATCGTCGCCGCGCACCTTGCCGGGAATCAGCAGGAACTGCTCGAATGGGCCCATGACCTTCATGGCTTCGCCCTTGGGGCCATCGAACTTGAGACGGCCGAACATCATGGCGCGCATGGGGCCATATTCACCGGCGCCCATTTCACGCCAACGCTTGGTTTCGGCGTGCATCAGGTAGTCCACGTCATAGTTCAAATTGGCATGCTGGATCGGGCCGGCATAGACGCAGGTGGTCCTGCCACCCTTGGTGGAGATGGTCATTTCCACCTTGGT
>CAIXFP010000276.1 GCA_903918705.1 uncultured Pseudomonadota bacterium | reverse complement strand
GCCTTATAGCGGGCTGGCATCCGGGCGGCAACTTCCTTGCCCTTTATCAAGGAAGGCGGTGCGCCGCGGGGCCAGCATGGCGGCCTTCGCAAACAGGATCGGAACCATGACCACGCTTTCCCGCTTTCTCGCCGACGAACACATCCAGTGCGACGACCGATTCGCCACCACCGAAAACGCCGTGGCCGACGCCGACTGGGCGCTGGCCGGCAGTGAATTCCAGCAATTTTTTGCCGACATGCAAAAGCATTTCAGCCACGAGGAGGACGTGCTGTTTCCCGCCTTCGAGGCTCACACCGGCATGCGCGGCGGCCCCACCTCAGTGATGCGCGCGGAACACGGCCAGATGAACGAGGTGTTCACCGCCATGCGGGGCGCCCTGGCACGCCGCGATGGCAACGCCTATCTCGGCCTGTCGGAGACCCTGCTGATGCTGATGCGCCAGCACAACCTGAAGGAGGAGAACATCCTCTATCCCATGGCGGACCAGGCGCTTGGAGCGCAAGCGGACGAGTTGCTGGCGCGCATGGGGGTAGTTCGGTGGCCCCTGCTTGTAGCGCAGGCATCTTGCCTGCTCGTTCCACTGGTCAGAAGTAGGCTGCAGGCTGGAAGCCTGCGCTGCACGTACATACCGGAACCCCATGAACCCCGAAGTCCTGATCGACGCGCGCTGGCTACCCCCGCCGGAACCCATGGAACAAGTGCTGATGGCGCTGGATCTGCTGCGCCCGGGCCAGCGCGTGCGCTTGCTTCTGCACCGGGAGCCTTACCCCCTTTATGTCCTGCTGGACGACCGGGGCTATCGCCACAGCGCCCGACCCATCGAGGATGGCTGCTTCGAGATTTTGATCGCGGCCCGGATGGCCCCGTCCTGATGCTGGGCCCCGGCATTTTCCCGGAACAGGGGCCGCCGTTCTCGGTGCCCCTGCGCTACTTCCTCAGCGCGCCGCTGTTCCTCATCGCCGCCGGGTTGGGCGCCGCCTTGCTGCCGGATTGGACCGGCGCCGCCCTGGCGACAGCCACCCTGGCCCTCACCCATCTCGTCACCCTGGGTTTCCTCGGCATGGCCATGCTGGGGGCCATGAGCCAGATGTTGCCGGTGGTGTCGGGGGCACCCATGCCGCGGGTGCGCGGCGTGGCCTGGGTCAGCCACCTCGGCCTGCTCCTGGGTACGCCGCTGCTGGCACTGGGCCTCTATTCGGGCCAGGCGCCGCCGCTGGAACTCGGCGCGGGCCTGATCGGCCTGGGTCTGCTGGTGTTTCTCGGCGCGCTGGGCGCGGCCCTGTTGCGCGCCAGAGCCAGCGACACTACCCGGGCGATGCGCCTGGCCGCCCTCGCCCTGGCTGTGACCTGGGCTTTGGGATCAGGCCTGGCGGCGTGGTTGGGAGGCCTCTGGCAACCGGGCGACCCGGTACTCTGGCTGGGAAACCACGCGCTCTGGGGCCTGGGAGGTTGGGTGGCGGCCCTGGTGATGGGCTCGGCCTGGCAGGTGGTGCCCATGCTGCAACTCACGCCACCCTACCCGCCCCGGCTCACCAGTTGGCTAGGGCGCGCCCTGCTGCTCGCCCTGCCCCTGGCCAGTGTGTCGGCACAACCCTGGCGGGTAGCCGGCGAGACGGGCGTGGCCGCGCTGCTGATCGCCTTCGCCATCGCCACCCTGCGCCTGCAAAGCCAGCGAAAACGCAGGCTGGCCGACGTGACCCTGGAATTCTGGCGCGTCGGCATGGTCTGTTTGGTCGCCGCCTCGTTGGCGTGGTGGACCCTTGCCCTGGCGCCAACCCCCTGGGCCGAGAGCTGGACCCTGCTGGCCGGCGAAGTGTTCCTGCTGGGCTTCGCGGTCTCGGTAGTCAACGGCATGCTCTACAAGATCGTGCCCTTCCTGGCCTGGTTCCACCTCCAGGCGCGCCTGGGCTTCAAGTCGGGGCAGCCGAACATGCGCGACTATCTGCCGGAAGCACGGGCGCGCGGCCAGTACCGGATGCATCTGGCGGCCCTGGCCTGCCTGTTCGCCGCGCCTTTCCTGCCCTGGCTGGCCGCCCCCGGCGGATTGCTGTTGGCGGCTTCGGCAACCTGGCTGGGCTGGAACCTGCATCAGGTGCTGAGACGCTATAAACAGGCGGTCGCGGCTGGCTGCTAGGGGCGTCAGGGCTTATCATGGCGGGCCACGGCCTAAGCGCTCTGCCAACTTTTCGAATATTTCCCATGACAACCCTGAAATGCGTGGATGATTTCCGCCTGCGCCTCGGCAACACGGAACTGGTGCCGATCATGATCGGCGGCATGGGGGTGGACATCTCCACGGTCGAACTGGCGCTGGAAGCCGCGCGCCTGGGCGGCATCGGTCACATCTCGGATGCCATGGTGCCCACGGTCATCGACCGCCATCTCAAGACCCGCTACGTGAAGGACAAGCTCAAGCTGTACAAGGGCAACGTGACCAACCTGGCGGACAAGTCCGGGGTCAAATTCCACCTGGGCGAACTGGAAGAAGCCACCCGATTGCACGTGCGCCGGGCCATGGACGCCAAGCACGGCGACGGCATGGTGTTCATCAACTG
>CAIXFP010000275.1 GCA_903918705.1 uncultured Pseudomonadota bacterium | reverse complement strand
CGATGCTGCTGCCGTCCAGGTCGGGGGATTCCTCCAGGCTGAGAATCAGGGTTCTCGCCGGTTCCGACGTTTCGATACGCTGCCGGACCAGCGCCAGGGTGCGGTCGGCGTTGGCGAAAAAAAGGGGCGCTTCCGGCCGCATGATCAGCAGCCCGGGAATTTCCCGCGCCTCCGGATGGGCCACGATGTCGACGAAATCGTGGCCCTGGCCCAGGCGGCCCAGCACAGAAACCTTGTGCCGGGAGAGGTCGCGCAAGGTCATGAGCAGGCTGGCGCCCACCGCCAGCAACAGACCGTCCAGGATGCCCAGCAGCAGCACGGCGGCGATGGCGACCAGGGCGACGCCGCGGTCGCGCCGCCAGCGGAAATAGACGCGCAGGGTGGCGGGGTTGAGGGTGTGGCTGACGGCATAGATGACGATGGCGGCCAGCACCGGTTCCGGCGTCAGGGCCACATAGGGCAGCAGGGTGAGCACCACCAGCAGCACCACCGCGGCGGCGATCCAGGCCGCCAGGCGGGAGCGGGCCCCGGCGGACTCGTTGGCCGAGGTGCGGAATAGCCCGCCCCCACCGGCATGCCGGCGAACAGGCCGGAAACCAGGTTGGCCAGGCCCAGGGCCAGCAGTTCCCGGTCGGCGGACACCGGATCGCCGTGTTTGAGGGCGAAGCTGCGCACGCTGCTGTAGGACTCGGCATAGAGCACGAACACCATGGCGAAGGCCAGTTCCCCCAGGCGCAGCCATGCGTTCCGGGACAGTTCGGGGACGCTGGGCAAGTTGAAGCGCAGGTCGATGCCGCCCACCAGGGCCACGCCGTGGCGATCCAGTCCCAGGAACCGTTCGGCGGCGATACCCAGGAGGATGGCCAGCAGGGAGGCCGGGATGCGGCTAAAGGACTTCAGCAGGAACAACAGGGCCAGGGCAGTGAACCCCACTCCGATGCCCGTCGGGTTCCAGCGGTCGTATTGGGCGAGCAGATCGTAGCCGTAGCGCAGTATGTCGTCGTGTCGGGCCTGGACTCCCAGGATATGGGGCAGTTGCTTGATGATGATGACCAGGGCCAGGCCGAAGGCGAAGCCGCGCAGCACCGGCTTGGCGATGAATTCGGAGATGGCGCCCAGGCGCGCCATCCCGGCCGCCAGGAAAAACACCCCGGTGAGCAGTATCAGTCCACTGGCCAGGGCCAGCCTGAGGGGGCCGTCGCCTGCCGCCAGGGCGGCGGTGGCGGCAGCCAGCACCGCGGCGGAAGAGGACGTGGCGGAGACGATGGCGTAGCGGCTGCGGCCCACCAGGCCATAGCAGCCAAGGCCGGCCAGCAGGGCGATCACGCCGTATTGCGGGGGGAGGGCGGCGATGCTGGAATAGGCCACCGATTCGGGAATCAGCAGACCGGCCACGGACAGCCCCGCCACCAGATCAGGCAGCCAGGCGTAAGAGGTGGCTTGGGTCGCGGCCATGAGGTGTGAGGCCTGGGCAGGGGTTACGGCGCGGGCGCCAACGGCGGCAGTATCCACTTCCGCGAATAAAGCGCCAGGGGCGCCGCGTTTGTCCGGGTCGGCGCGTGGCGCGGAAATTATTTTTCAAGTTTGTCCCTCGCCTGCCGATAGTCAGAACAGCGCACTGACCGGATGGCCGTCGGAACGGCCATCGTTCGTTACAGCCCCCATGATCCGGAGATCGGCGACGTCTTCCGTCCACTTCCGCAATACCGCCCTCACCGGCCCTGGCTCGGGTGTTAGGGGAACTTGGTGATACGTTTCCTCCTGTCGATACTTTTCATCCTCCAGGTGTCCGGGGTGGCGCCGTGTCGTGCCGCCGAAGCCACGCCCAACGAGATCTATGCCCAGGCGGTGCGCATCGAGCAGGAGGTCGATCTGCTCAAGGGCCACTTCAAGATCACCGCCAAGGTCCAGGTCGTACCCAAGAGCGGAGACCTGAAGCCGCGCCATATCCGGGCCAAGTGTTACCTGTTGCAGTACAAGTTGGGCAAATTGCGGCGCCAACTGGGCCTGGCATACCTCGCCCCGGTGGAAGGGGAGCCCTCTATCGATGCCCAGCCCGGCCAGCCCTGGGGGGCGCTGCAGCGCGTCCTCACCGAGATCCAGATCATCAAGTTTTATCTCGGCATCCCCGGCGCCCCCCGCGCCGCCGTGCCGGTCTCGGGCAAGCGCGGCATCGACGTCTACAACAAGCTGCACCAGATCTCGGCGGAACTGGATCTGCTCACCAGCCCGGTGTCGCCATCCGAGGTCTACGGCGAAGTGAAACGTCTCAACGAGGATGTCGACGCCGTGCTGCGCCACCTGCGCCAGTTCGACGCGGCGGTGCCGCCGCCGCGGCGGGCGAACTTGCTGCCGCGGGATTCACTGCGCGCCGCCTTCGATTTGCTCGATGAAATCCAGCGCATCCAGCGTGCCTGGGGGATGGACACGGTGGATCTCAAGGGTTTCGACATGGGGGACAACACGGTGCCCAACGATGTCTTCGGCCTGGTGGAACTGGACCTGGCGGAATGGCAGCGGATCAAGGCCCGCAGCGGGCTGACTCATCTCATCACCGCGCCGGCGGCCTATGTGGAAAACAAGTCGCCGGCCGATGTGGTGCAGTTGCTGGGCTACGTGGCCAACAAAATCAAGCTGATCCGGCCGCGCTAGACCATGCCGCTCCAGGAACAGTCCACCCGTCTCCTGCAACGCCTGCGCGCACTGCCGCTGCCGGGCAGCCAGGCGTTCCGCAAGGCCGGTATCGGCGCCAAGCTGACGCTGCTGTTCACCCTGACCGCCTTTTTCGCCATCGCCGCCATCGGCCTCTATGGGTACTTCAACGCCAGCACGGCCTATCGGGAACGGGCGATCCAGCTTCTCGAAAGCGGCGGCGAACAGGTCGCCGGCAACATCGATGAATTCATCGCCCTGCAACGCAACGACCTGGCCTTCCTCAACGACTTCTACGCCGTCCAGCGTTTCGCCTACTGGCACGACCTGGGCGACGCGGCGAAGATGGAAGAGTGGCGCACCATGGCGGGCGACGTGCTGCGCAACTATGCCGAGAACTACCGTTACTACCACAAGATCCGCTACATCGATCGCGACGGCCAGGAACTGCTTTGCGTGGTGACCGACCGGGCCAGCGGCCGGGCGCGCCTGCTGGCGGACAGCGAATTGCAGAACGAGGCCGGCTCGGACTACGTGAACCAGGGGCAGAAGCTCCAGCGCGGCGAAATCTACGTCAGCGCCCTGGACTTCAACGTGGAGCACGGCCAGGTCGAGAAACCCCCGCAACCCGTGCTGCGCTTCGTGCAACCGCTGATCGGCGAGAACCAGGTGCGTTACGGCGTGATCGTCAGCAACGTGCGCGCGGAGGCTCTCTACGCCTACCTGCGCAAGGCCAACCAGAATGAGGAGGGGAGACGCTACTACCTGATCGACGACCAGGGCGATTTCCTCTACCACACCGACCCGGACAGGCAGTTCGGACGATTGCTGGGCCACGGCTACAACTTCGACAAGGAACACCACAACCTGCTGGCCGAGATGCGCGACAAGGCGGAGGGCGTCATCATCCGTGGCGGCCACATCCACGTGTTCAAGACCATTTACCCCAACCCGCGGCAGCGCGACCGTTACTGGTATCTGGTGGGGGTGGAGGACGAGTCCGTCGCCCTGGCCGAGATGAACCAGTTCATCGCCGTGTTCCTCGGCCTGCTGCTGGGGTTGATCGGGGTGGTGCTCTGGTCCACCCGCTATATGCTGGGCCAGTTGATGGCGCCGCTCACGTTCGTCACCGACCAGCTCGAACACCTGGGCCGCGGCGAAACCCACCCGGCGTCCCTGGACTATCCCGCCACCGACGAGATCCGCCGCATGCTGGACTCCACCGAGCGGGTGGTGGTCAACATGGATGCGCTGGCGCGCCAGGCGGACGCCATCGCCGGCGGCGTTTTTTCCGGCCAGGTGGTGCCCCTGTCCGAGCAGGACCGGCTGGGCAACGCTCTCAACAACATGACCCGGCAACTGGCGGAGAACCAGCACAACGAAGCGCAACGCAACTGGCTCAAGGATGGCCTGGCGGAACTGACCCATACCTTGAGCGGCGACATCGATCCCCAGCGCCTGGCCGAACTCGCCATCGCGCAGGTGGGGCGCTACCTGGCGGCCGGGCGCGGCGTGCTTTACGTGTGGAACGGGGAACAGCGCGCCCTCGACCTGCTGGGCAGCTACATGTACAGCGAGCGCCATGCCCTCGGCGCCTGCGTGCGCCTGGGCGAAGGCGCCGTGGGCCAGGTGGCGCGGGAGAAGAAGCCCATCGTGCTGCATGCCCTGGACGACACCGAGCGGAACAGCCTGCCGCCCATCACCACCGGCACCCATAGCGTGCCGCCCCGCTACACCTACACCTGGCCACTGCTGCGGGAAGGCGAGCTGCACGGCGTCCTGGAGATCGCCCGCGGCGAGGCGCTGGATGCCTCCCAGCTTGCCTACCTGGACGGCGCCGCCGCTGCCATCGCCATCTATCTGTTCACCGTGCTGCAACGCCAGCGCATCAAGGAACTCCTCACGGTGGCCGAGGAATCCGCGCGCCAGGCCCAGCAACGCAGCCTGCAACTGCAGGAAGCCAACACCCTGATGGAGGAACAGCAACAGCAGTTGCAGCAGCAGACCGAGGAACTCCAGCAAAGCAATGCCCAGATGGAGGAACAGCAACAGCAACTCCAGCAGCAGACCGAGGAACTGCAGCAGGCCAACGCCCAGATGGAAGAGCAGCAGCAGCAGTTGCAGCAGCAGGCCGCGGCGCTGCAACAGGCCAACGCCCAGATGGAGGAACAGCAGCAGATGCTGGAGCAGCGCAACCGGGAACTGGAACAGGCCAGCCGCTACAAGTCGGAATTCCTCGCCAACATGTCCCACGAGCTGCGCACCCCCCTCAACTCCATCATCCTGCTGGCCAAGATGCTGGCCATGAACGACAGCAACCATCTGGATGCGGAAGAGGTCAAACGGGCCAGCGTCATCCACCATGCCGGCGGCGACCTGCTCACCCTGATCAACGACATCCTCGACCTGTCCAAGATCGAAGCCGGCAAGATGGACGTGAATCCCCAGCCCATCGCCTCCGCCGAGTTGCTGGCCGAGTTTCAGCGCCAGTTCGAGGACACCGCCGGCGCCAAGGGGCTGGAGTTCCGGGTGGAAGACGGTTGGCAGGGCGAGTTCACCAGCGACCACGACAAATTGGGCCAGATCATCCGCAACCTGCTCTCCAACGCCTTCAAATTCACCCCTCACGGGTTCATTCATGTAACACTGGAAAAAGAAGCGAACGGTGGCGCCAAGATCACGATCGAGGATTCG
>CAIXFP010000274.1 GCA_903918705.1 uncultured Pseudomonadota bacterium | reverse complement strand
CGGCTCGGCCTGATCTTCCTCGACGTGAAACGCGCCGCCGAGGGCATCACCAAACTGATCTGATAGTGGATGACACCAAAACGAACCATGAGACCAGGAGGTCCGGAACATGAGCGAAATGCTTGATTTTCCCCAACTGTGCGCCGAGAGCAAACAACTCTCGGGTTTGACCCCCCAGGACGAAGCCACGTTGCGCGAACTCGCGGCCTTGATCGTGCCCGCGCTGGATGCTGTCACCGAGCGCTTTTACTCCACCCTGGCGGCGGTGCCGCGCACTGCCGCGTTCATCGAGGGGCGAGTGGAAATGCTGAAGAAAACTCACCGTGCCTGGCTGGAAAGCCTGTTCACCCGCGACCTGGATGCCGAGTATGCGCAGTGGATGTACCAGATCGGCGCCGTGCACGTGCGCGTGAACCTGCCGGTGGAGTTCATGACTGCCGGCATGTCGCTGGTGTTGCGGGAATTGTTGCTGTTGCTGGGCTCATCCGGCAGCCTCGATGCGGAGGCGAAGATGCGCGGTGGCGCGGCAATCGGGTCGGTCTGCGGCTTCAGCCAGTTGCTCATGCAGAAAAGCTATGACAGCGGCAAGCTGGCCGGCGAATTGGAGAAGTTCCTCAAGATCACCGGCATGTCACGCAAGCTGTTCGATAACCTGGCTTCGGCCTACAAGGACTAGCGTCCGCCGCCGCCAGCCCCGGCCCGCGGGCCGGGGCTGGCGTAAGCCATAGCCGAATACCCATTCGAAATTAGGAGACTGTCGATGTTGCAAGACATGAACCCCGCCGACGCACCCGGCGCGAGCCGCGAGGCCACCCTGGAGCTTTACGGCCTGGGGCCGCGCAAGGTGTTGCTGGCCGACCGCGAAGTGCCCTATCCCGATGGCCGCCTGATCGTTTCCACCACCGATACCCGTGGCGTGATCACCCATTGCAACGAGTCGTTCGTGGCAATGTCCGGGTACTCGCGAGAACAGTTGATCGGCGCGGAGCACAGCATCCTGCGCCATCCCGACATGCCGGCCATCGCCTTCAAGGGGCTCTGGGACGACATCCAGGCCGGCAAGATCTGGCACGGCTACGTCAAGAACCTGCGCCGTGACGGCGCTTTCTATTGGGTGTACGCCACGGTCATCCCCAATGTGCGAGAAGGCCGGGTGGTGGGCTACACCTCGGTGCGGCGCAAGCCCTCGCGCAGCAAGGTGGAAGCCGCGGCAAAACTTTATGTACAACTGCTGGCCGAGGAGAAAGCAGCATGAGCAGCGCTTTTCAGATGACGGTGAGCCCCGACTTCCCGACCAAACGCATGTCGGGATGGTTCATTTTCAATACCTGGCTGCAGAAGGCGCTGGACCTGCACATCCACCTGGAGCTGTACCCGAATTTCGCGGAGCAGCGTGGGGCCATCGCCGCCGACAAGGTGGATCTCATCTATGCCAATCCCTACGACGCTTCCATGCTGGTGCGGGAAAAGGGCTTCGTGCCCGTGGTGCGCCCCGCGGGCAAGAGCGACGAATGCCTGGTCGTGGTCGCGGCCGGTTCCCCGGTGCAGGCCATCGAAGACCTGCAAGCGGGCTGCCGCGTGGCCGGTACCGACGATCCCGACGTGAACCTGGTGGGCATGATCATGCTGGAGCCGGCGGACCTGGACGGCGGCAATACCCAGCGCATCAAGGCGGACAGCTATCCCCTGGTGGCCAAGGCGCTGATGCACGGCGATGCCGATGTCGGTTTCTTCCTGGAGGAGGCTTTCGACGAGCTTTCCAAGTTGGTTCGCAAGGAGTTGCGCCCCCTGGTGCACAGCCAGGTCAGCGACATCGCCCATGTCATGCTGGTGGGGCCGCGCCTGGCGCAGCGGCGCGAGGATGTGCGGCGGGTACTGCTGGGCATGTCGGGCGAAGCCAAGGGCACGGAGGTGTTGGCGGAACTGGGTTTTGCCGCCTGGGAAAAAATGGACCAGGAAGACACCGAATTCATGATCGACCTGATGGATACCCTCAAGGCGTGAGTGGTTGTGGATATTGCCTGGACTACCGTCATTCCCGCCCCCAATCGGAGCCGAGGGCAGGCTCCAGCGGAAATCCAGGTCGGCATGTAGCGCCGGCGCCTCGCCGGCGGCGTCCTTCTGATCAGGCCCACGAAGCCGGCG
>CAIXFP010000273.1 GCA_903918705.1 uncultured Pseudomonadota bacterium | reverse complement strand
GTGGGCACTGCGCAAGTTGCGCATCGTCCTGCACCCCCATGGCCGGCGCGTGGTGCTACGGGATTTTTGCCATCAGGGCTGGTCCGGGGTATGGACACCGAATTATCTGCAGATTCTCGATGGCGACGGCATTCTGGTGGCGGAGCGGCATGAACCACGGGCGTCGTTTTCGCGTCCTGTCAAACAGGTGCGCTGGGACAAGCTGGATATGCTTTATTTCGCCGGCTATGCGCTGTGGAATTACCTCGGTTTCCCGTTCATCCTGGAAACACCCGGCGTGGCCGTGAGCCTGGCTACAAGCCTCGATGGATCAGGTGCGCGCCGGTTGCAGGCCCGCTTCGACGCCACGGTGCCGACCCATTCCCGTGACCAGGTATTTCATATCGCCCCATCCGCTTTGCTGATCCGCCACGATTACACGGCCGAGGTCATCGGCGGCTGGGCGAAGGCGGCGAATCTCTGCCTGGCATCCGAACAGGTGGACGGTTTGCGCTTCTATACCCGGCGCCGCGTGTTTCCGCGTTTCGGCGCCCAGTCCATACTGCCGTTTCCGACACTGGTGTGGATAGATATCGACGCCATCCGAGTGGTTTCCAGAAGCTCGGGCTGATTCCGCCCCTCCCCCGCTGGCCACGCGCCAGGAGAGGCCTGATGCGTGGATGAGGCGCGATCGGCCGGCTTGCCTATTTCTTGCCGTCCAGCATCCCCTTCAGCCCCGCGAAGGGGTTGAAGGTAGCGGCACTCGGCGCGCTGGCCGCGTCGCTGCGGCCTTGACTGTCCTTCAACTTGGAATGCTCGTTTTCGTGGCAGTAGGTGCACAGCAGTTCCCAATTGCTGCCGTCCGGCGGGTTGTCGTTGTGGTTGCTGTTCTTGTGGTGGACTTCCAGCAGTTGCAGGTTGCTGTGGTTGAACTCGCGGGCGCAGCGGCCGCAAACCCAGGGGAACAGCTTCAAGGCCTGGGCGCGGTAACCCGCCTCGCGTTTTTCCGCGTTGCGGCGGGCTTCGAGGACAATCTGGTCGAGACGGTCTTGGGCCATGGAGTTCTCCAGCTTGAGTCGGTCGCAGCCGCCAGTTTAGCCGCGTTACGGCAATACCACGGGTAGCCGCCGCGCCAGGACGATGGCCACGGGGCTGACCCTCGCGCCCAGGGCGTACAGTTCCACCCCCTGCCCCGCCGCCTGGCGCAAGGCGGTGCCGAATACCGGGTCGATGGCGTCGGCCGGACGCACTTCCGCCACGTCCGGCCGTTGCGCGCAGAACACCACGGCGGCGCGCTCCCCCAGGGCGACCCGGGCGGCGAGTTCGCGCAGGTGTTTCACCGCCCGCACGCTCACCGCATCAGGGAAGCAGCCGATGCCGTCCGCCACGGCGGCCGTGACGCTTTTAACTTCCACATGGCAGAGGCCGTCGGGATATTTCAACAAGAGGTCGGAACGGCTGTGCTCGCCGATGGGCGCTTCCCGGCGGCACCCGGTATAACCCGCCAGTTCCGGCAGCAGTCCGGCCTCCAGGGCTTCCAGCACCAGGGCGTTGGCGCGGCCGGTGTGGATGCCGCACAGCACTTCGGGGGCAGGTTCCACCAGCTCCCAGGTCCAGGCCAGCTTGCGCGCCGGGTTTGTGGAGCGGGACAGCCAGACGCGGTAGCCGGGTTTTTGCAAACCCAGCAGGGAGCCGGTGTTGGCGCAGTGGGCGGTGACCGTCTCGCCACGATCCAGCCGCACATCGGCCAGAAATCGTTTGTAACGGCTGAGCAGGGTTCCGGGGACGAGGGGCGGCAAATTCATGATGAAAGCAAGAATGCCCGGCGCGCCTCAACTCGACGGGTCGGGAATATTCTCCGCATCCGCCGCGAAATCCTCGGCCCAGTCTCCCCAGGTGTACCAGTCCGCACCCATGATCTCGGCGGGATGCTCGGTGCGACCGGAACCGTTGCCGCACAGCAGGCAATTCGCCGGGCAGTAGCGGTCGCATCCCCAGCAGATGCGCTCCGGGTGCTTGGGATGCAGTGGGAATCGCTTCTTGGCCGCTTTCATGCCGGGAAAAATCCACGGGCTCCACGACCCGTCCGCAAGCCGTTCATTTTTCCCGCACGTAGCGACCTGGCGCCGGCTCCAGGCAGGGGTATTGGTCCGAGCCGGGTTGCCGCGCCGGGACTTCCTCGCCGCAAACCTCGTTCAGCCATTTGGCCCAGTCTTCCCACCAGGAGCCGGGGTTCTTCGCGAGGCCGTCGCGCCAGACTTCAGGGTCGCGGGCGCCGCTGGCGTCGCCGGTCCAGTAGCGGCGTTTCGGCGGGTTCACCGGCGGGCTGAGGATGCCCAGGATGTGCCCGGAGGTGGCCAGGGTGTAGCGCACCGGGCCGGACACCTGGGCGGCGATCTTGAAGGTTTCCTTCCAGGGGGCGATGTGGTCCTGCTCGGCCCCTATCGCATAGAGCGGGGCCGTAATGCGGGAGATGTCGATGGGACGGCCGGCGAGTTGTACTGCGTCGGGTTGCACCAGACGGTTGTTCAGGTAGAACTCACGCAGGTAGAAGCTGTGCATGGCCTGGGGCAGCCGGGTGGAATCCATGTTCCATTGCAGCACGTCCATGGGCGGCGGCTCGTCGCCGCACAGATAGCCCTTCACCACGTAGCGCCACACCAGGCTGTTGGGCCGCAGCCAGCGAAACGCGGCGGACATGGCCTTGCCGTCGAGAAAGCCCTGGTGCTGCGCCATCTGCTGCTCGATCCACGCCACGCTGTCCTCGCTGATGAACACGTCGATGTCTCCCGGATTGGAGAAATCCACGAGGGTGGTGAACAGACTCCAGTGGAGCACCGGAGAGGGTTCGTCGGGGTTTCGGGCGGCCCAGGCCAGGGCCGCGGCCATCAGGGTGCCGCCGATGCAATAGCCGACGCCATGCACCGCCTCCACGCCGCATATTTCTCTGGCCACCCGCAGGGCGGTGAGAGCGCCCTCGGTCAGGTAGTCGTCGAAGCGGACGTCGCGCAGGTCGCCATCCGGGTTCTTCCAACTGGTGATGAAGACGGTGAAACCCTGGTCCACCAGGAAACGAACGAGGCTGCGTTCGGGACCCAGGTCCAGCACGTAGTACTTGTTGATCCAGGGTGCGACGATGACCACGGGTATGCGCCGCGCCGTAGGCGTGGTGGGGGTGTACTGGATGAGTTCCAGCAGGCGGTTGCGGAACACCACCTGGCCCGGCGTGGCGGCGATGTCGCGGCCCACCTCGAAGCCCTCCTGGTCGACGATCTGCACATCGCCGGCGGCCAGGTCGCTGAGCCACTGGCGATAGCCTTCCACCAGGCTCATGCCGCCACTTTCGATCATCTTCTCCAGGGCCACCGGGTTGCTCCAGAGGAAGTTGGACGGCGCCACTGCGTCCAGCCACTGCCGCGCCCAGAAAGCCGCCCGGCGCCGGGTTTTCTCGGGCACGTCCGGGGTGGCGAAGATGGCATCTTCCAGGGCGCGCGAACCGAGCAGGTAGTATTCCTTGAGAAAATCGAACCAGGGGTTTTGCGTCCAGGCCGGGTCCTGGAAGCGTTCGTCATAGTCCGAAGGCTTGACCGGGTCCGGGGCGACGCCGGCCGCATGGCCCAGGAACTGCCGCTGGATGGCGTTCAGCGCATCGAAATAGTCCTGCATGCGCGTCTGCAATTCAGTTGGATGCGTGGCCCAGGCGGCCATGACGGACTGGCACGAGGCGGCGATACCGAAGGGATCGGCGGATGCGGAGAAAAAACCGGGAAAGAAGGTGTCGTTGTTCATGGTAGGGCTTCCACAAGGTTGATCGAGCATGCTCTCAGGCTAGCAGGCTGGCGGATTTCCGCGCCGGAACTCACGCGCCGCTTGCCTGGCCGGCCCGATAAGCGGCCAACAAGGCAGCCTTGAGATCGGAGCGGTCGTCCAGGTCCGACACACCCAGGGTTTGCTCCGCAATGGCCCGAACCGCACTCAGGTCCGCTTCCTCGCGCACAGCCATCAGATAGCGGAACCAGTCGAAGGCCCCGTCCAGGCAGCATGGTGCCGCCAGCCCCGTGGCCTGGGAAAACTCGATGTCGTGGGATTCCATCACCTCATAGAGGTAGGAGTAGGCGTCGATCCCGGCGGCCTTGGCCAGGAGCGAGTGGAAATTGGGTTCCTCGCGGGCATCGCGCAGGCAACGATCCAGGTCGATGAGGGTATCGAGTTCGTAGGCCTCGCCCCGAAAGGAAAACTCCATCCTGGCACGGATCGTATTGCCGCTCATGATGCAAACCCCTGCGGGTGGAATCGGAGTACCCATTGTAAAGGCATGCGCCGACCATCCAGGCGGCGAGAACGCCATCCATGACATACTTGCCGAAAACGGATAACGCCGGGCAACCGCTTGCGTTATTGGATGCCGCATTACCCGCAGTCGACAAACTCATGACAGCCACCCTTCCCAATTTCTTGTCCACCCTGGAAAGCAGTTTGCGCGACGGCAGCTTCGTGAAGCTCTCCCTGGGCGCTTACCAAGGACCGGACGACCAACTCAAGAGCATCCATGTCCGGAAAATCCTGATCAAGCGGGAGGAAAAACTCAGCTTTACCTACCGCTATAAAACGCGCGACATCGTGAAAAATCATGGACACGCGGAAGGGTTGGCTCATGTCCGGGAAGCCCTGGCCAGCGGATTTCAGGCAGCGACCTTATTCACCACCGAATTCGACCTCATCCTGGGAAAGCGTACCTTGCGAAGGAAGGCGCCGAGCCATAGCGAACCCGCGCCGGTCAGTCACGACCGCGACAAGAAGCGGTTGATCGGGGCGGAAAACAAGGACTATCTGCATGCATTGAACATCACCGACGCACAGGGCACGGTCTTCAAGAACGCCCAGGACAAATACCGCCAGATCAATAAATACGTCGAAATCCTGAGCGGCCTGATCCAGGGCATGGCGCGGGGGCCCTTGAAGAAGATCGTCGACATGGGATCCGGCAAGGGCTACCTGACTTTTGCCCTCAGCGATTATCTTTACGGAACCGGCCAGAACCCGGAGATTATCGGTGTGGAATATCGCGCCGACCTGGTGGAACTATGCAACAAGATCGCCGCCGCCACGCCATTTCACACCCTGCATTTTGTCCAGGGCTCCATAGCCGATTACAACTGTGGTGGCGCGAACATCCTGATTGCTTTGCACGCCTGCGACACGGCCACCGACGACGCAATCTACAAGGGCATCACGGCGGGCGCGGAATTGATCGTGGTGGCGCCCTGCTGCCACAAACAGATCCGTCGCGAAATCGAGAAAGCCAGGGCCTCGAATGACCTGGCTTTCCTGATGAAACACGGCATTTTCGTCGAGCGCCAGGCGGAGATGGTGACGGACGGATTGCGCGCCTTGATCCTGGAATATTGCGGCTATGCCACCAAGGTTTTCGAATTCATCTCGGATGCCCATACGCCGAAGAACGTCCTGATAGTCGGCAGCAAAAAGTCGGACTTTCGCGACCCCGCCATTCTGCAAGAGATCAAGGCCGCCAAGGCTTATTTCGGGATCGAAACCCATCATCTGGAAAAAATGCTGGGGCTGTAGACATCCATGCCACGGCAAAATCCACCTGGCCAGCGCAAGGAAAATCCCATGCCGGCGCCGGCCTTGAAACAGGCTCACTTGAGCACGAACGCGACGCGAGCGGAAGCAAGGAAATTGGCGCGCTGGTCGTTGGTGAAAATGCGGCCGGCATCTTCGCTGCTCACCACCAGGTCGGAAGGCGACTTGAGTCCGCTGGCCTTGATCACCAGCGGCGTCCTGGAGCCGCGAGTTTCCAGCGCGGCCCGAGCCTTTTCCAGGGTATTGGTGTATTCGCCCGCCCCCTGTTCCACCAGAATTTTTTGGCTGATTTTGGAAGGATCATAAAGCGCCTCACCCTGACTGGTAAGGATCCGGTTGATCAGGGCCGGCCGGAAATCCAGTTCGCGGGCATCGACGACCAGGCCGTCATGGTTGACCGGCTGTTCCTCGGCCGGCGGCGAAGCGGGCGGGACCGGCTGCGGCAGCGCGGAAGGAAGCGGGGTGTAGGCGGCAAGCTGCAAACTGGCCCGCCCGGTATCCGTGTTGACGTACTGCTTGTACATCAACTCGGCGACGCCATCGGAACCTCGCATGCCCACCTGCATGAGTACGATGGCCAAGCCTTCCTTGGGATCCCAGGCCTCGTAGACCTTGTGCGCGCCCCGAACAAATCCCTTCACCGCCGCATTGACCGTGTCGTCCGCCAGGGCACAGTCGCGCACGGTGGTCTTGCCTTCCACGGCAACGCCTTCGAGGACTTCCGCCAGTCGCCGGTATGCCGCCACCTCCGCGGCCCGCAGCGCGGTCAAACGCTGTTGGGCGGGGGAGACACCGGGTTTGGGCAAACCTTGCCCCAGTACCAGGATGTAGCCTTGCGCGAAGGCATCATTCGGCGAGCCGGTCAGAGTCAGTTTGCGTTGATGAAGCCAGCCGTCCGCGCCTGACTGCTCCGCCGCATCCGCGGAAATGACAGCGTCACCGCCCGCCGGCGCTGTCGCGGGATAACCGAGCAGGGCAATCAACGCCATAAGAGCCATTCTTCGATATGCATCCATGATCATTCTTCATCCGGTTGGCGATGTGCTTAAATTACATGACTTCTAGCATCATGGGTATTCAGCGGTGCAAACGAGACAAGAAAGTACCCGCCCATGGCCGGCCGCATTGGTGCTGTTTGCGCTCCTCGCCACATGGGCCGGCATGGTCGCGGCGGCCGATTTCCCCAATTTTTTCGATGCGGAGCCAGCCGCCGCCGCGCCTTCCCACCTTCCCACGGTGGTGGCGGTGATGCCCTTCGACAACGATACGGAGGAGCACGGAATTGCGGAGGAAGCCCGTCGCGCCTTCTACAACCAGTTCAGTTCCAAGGCCTACGGCAACATCGCGCTGCCGGCCATCGACGAAAAGCTGCTGGCCATGGCGACCGGGCAACGCAAGACGTCCGGCGCGCTGGACTACGCGGCCCTTTGCGCAAGCCTGGGCTGCGATGGCGTGGTGACGGGACGGGTGACGGAGTTCCGCAAGGTGTATGCCGGTATCTATTCGGAACTGGCCGTAACCGCCGAGATCAGCATTTTGGACGCGAAAACCGGCGAGACGCTGCTCACCCGGCGAGAGCGTGTCTCGTACAAGGAAGGGGGGCTCAGCATCACGCCCATCGGCCTGGCACTCACAGCCATCTCGACCGCCGTGAATCTGCGCGATGTGCAACGCATCCGGATGCTGAACGAACTGGGCTACAACCTGGTGAAGACGATCCCGGAACCGCCTGGCGGGGCCATGGCCAGCGCGCCCAAGATCAAGGAAATGCTGACCAACGCCGCCGCTTCCCCCTTCGGCCTGGGTAAATCCATCGAGCTCGCCATACAGGCCGATCCTGGGCTGCTAGCCGTGTTCGACATCGGCAATTACCGCCAGGGCCTCCCCATGCAGGAAAAGTCCCCAGGCGTCTATACCGGCAAGTACACCGTGCAGGACAAGGATGCCGTGCGGATGGCCTCCATCCGGGTGAGCCTGCGGGGCCGCAATGGCATGGAGACTCACTGGTACGACACGTCGCTGGTCAGCATCGAGACCGTGCCGCCGCCGATTCCATCGGGCCTGCTGATCCATTCCTTGCCAGGGCAGGTGGAGTTGCGCTGGGACGAATTGAATAGCCCGAATCTCGCCGCGTACCGAATATTGCGTTCCGACCATCCCTTGTCCGGTTTTACCCAGATCGCACGGGTGGAGAGCCCAGGATTCACCGATTCCGGGGGCGTCGAGGGGCAGGAGGCCTACTACCGCGTCATCGCGGTGGACCGGGCCGGCAACGAGTCCGAGCACAGCAGCACCGGCCATGGCCGCAAGCTGGCCACCGGCTACCAGCCCTTGAGCGGATCCATCGGCGCGGACCGGGAACTCCTGGGCAGTTATCTGGTGGCGGGGGAACTGGTGGTGGAACGGGGAGCGACCTTGCGGTTGCAGCCGACTACCCGCCTGGCCTTCGCGCCCGGCGCCAGCCTCACGGTGCGCGGAGGACTGTTGGCCGATAGCGTGGATGAGCCGGTATCCCTGGTGAACCAGACCGAGCAGCCGTGGAAGGGTTTGCTGGTGGACAACGGCAACGTGGGTCTGCATGGCTTTTCCATCTCGGGAGCCCAGACCTGTGTGCATCTGGATCATGCTCAGGGCATTCTGGAAAACGGCCAGATCAGCCGCTGCGACATCGGTCTGGCCGTGGAGGGAAACGCCGGAGCCAGCTTGTTGAAGCTCAACGTCAACGGTAACAAGACCGGAGTGCGTTTGCTGAAGTCCGACGCCCTGGTGGATTTCAACACCATTACCGGCAACGCGTTGGGAGTGGAGATGGCGGGTTTCGCCGGCGAGTTCCGCAGCAACAGCGTGCTGCACAACGAACTCAACTTGCGTTCCGAGCCTGGCGTGCTGGTCGAACCGAACTACTGGGGCACCCTGGACCCGGCCACGATGCGGATCGACGGGGCCGTGATCAGCGAGGCCCTGAACCGCCGGCCACCGGAAGGCCGCGTGGTGCCCGTGCGTTCCAACCCGCTTGCTGGGCTGTCCCCGGAAGCTCGCCAGGAACGGATTTCGGGCTGGCTGATAGAGGCCGGGCAATTGTTCCGGGCCAGGAATTTTGGCCGCGCCGCGGTCCTGTTCGATCAGGTCATTGCCGCGGCCCCCTCCGCCGACGCCTATTATTTCGCCGCGCTGTGCCAGCAGGAAATGCAGGACGACGGACGCGCCATGGACTACCTCAAGGAAGGTGTGGCGGCCTTCCCCGACGACCCCGCTTTGCGCCGATCCCTGGGCATGCTGCACTACAGTCGCGGTGAGGAAGTCCAGGCGCGCCAGCAGTTGCAAGTGGCGCTGCGTCTGGCTCCCGGAGATCGCCAGGCCGCCTTTGTTCTGGAGCGCCTGGGGCCGGAGCCCGCATCGGCGCCGGCGAGCGCGCCCCAAACGCAGGGAAAGTGACATGACCGGGCCAGGCTGCAATGTCCAGCGGGAAAGCCGCCTGTCGTTCAGCCGCGGTTTACGGACGTTCACCGGGCGCTGCGCGCTTCTGTTGGCCTGCCTTGCGCTACCGGCGGGGATGGCCCGGGCGACTGCGGCGGGCATCGCCCTTGCCAACGTCAAGGGTGACGTCCAGGTCCTGAGTGCCGGCTCGGCCGGCTATCGGCCCGGCGGCAGCGGTACCACGTTGCTGGCGGGCGACCGCGTGCGCACTGGCCGGGATGGCTGGGTCGTGCTGGCTTTTCCTGACACAAGCCGCGTGGTGCTCACGGCGAACTCCGAATTTCTGGTGCGGCAAATGGACGTCGCGCGCCGGGCGGGCACCTTCACCCTGCTCGCGGGCATGTTGCGCGGCATGGTCGTGGCGAATCCGGAGGGCCACGCCGACTACCGTTTTCAGACACCTACGGCGGTGGCCGGCATCCGCGGCACCGATTTCGATCTTTTCATCCATGGTCAGGCCAATGTCTTTTTCGGCAACAACGGTCGAGTGGAAGTGCGCGGCCTGGGCAACCACCATGAGTTGATGACCGCCGATACCATGGTGCAGACCAGCCGTGGTCTCGACCCTACCCAACCGGTGGCTCTGGATCCGGCCCCCGCTCTCGCTCGAGCCCGCCATGTCCTCAATCGTGCCACGGAGGCGCCCCCCGACTCCTGGGCGGAAGTGGAACGCCTTCCGGATGTGGTTGCGCGCTGGGACATCACGTACAGCCGCTATCTGGCGGATGCCGGCCGTCTGGCCGAGGCCTTGGCGATCCTGCAGGTGGCCCTGGACCTGAGCGACGACCCGGCCATCCAGGCCGACGCCCACCTTGAGCGAGCAGCCGTGGAAGGCCGCGGCCCGGAAGGGACACTTCAGGCGCTGGACGAATACACGCTACTACTCGCCCCCTCCTCGCCCGCGGCACAACGAGAAACCGCGCTGTTCATGGCTGGCAAGCTGTTAAATCAACTGGGCCGCGGCGAAGATGCCAGCCTCCGGCTCAGACAGTATCTTCAGGAGTATCCTGAGGGGCGTTTCTCCGAGAGTTGCAGGACACTGCTTCACACTCTGGAGGCGTCACGAAAATGAAGTGCTGCTGTGGTTCTTTATCGGATATGAAGAGGCCAATATGCGCAGGTTGATTAATGCGGGGTTGTCTTTCGCCGGCCTATTCCTCGCGGCTTGGGCCGCGGATGCCGCGGCGGCTCCCCCGACCACCCCACCCAAGGATCTTCTCCAGATCACCGTCGCCGAGGGAAGCGCCTGCATGGGCGACGACAAGTCTCGCAAGCAGACCGAGGAAATGGCCCGCAAGGAAGCGACCCGGCGCGCATCCGAGCAAGTGTTGAGCCTGGTGAAGTCTGAAACCGTGGTCAAGGACATGGCCCTGGCCAACGATCTGATTGCCGCGTATTCCCAGGCCCAGGTCCGGGTGCTGGAGGAACTCGAAAGCCGCTGGGATAGCCAGGGCTGCTATTTCTACAAGATTCGCGCGGAGGTCACACCCGAATCCAAGAATCTGGGCCGGATTCAAGGGCTGAGTGGCGATTCAGGCAAGATCAGCGAGGAGGATAGGCTTTGGGCTGAAATCCAGGAACAGCCCCATTTGGTCGAGGTGGACGGCTTCATCGCCAGCTACCCGCTCAGCCCGCGCCTGGCGGAAGCCAAAGGTCTGCGCGACAGCCTGGTCGCCGCGATGCCACGGAAACCGGGGCATTACATCGCCGTTGCTCCCGCCAGCCTGCACTTCAAACCCCGTCCCCAGTCCGCCAGCATCGGTACCGTACAGCCTTGGCAGGTCATCGAGGTGGTGGAAACGACTGATGCGGTGTGGGCGAAAGTCCGGCGCGACTTCGGCATGGCGTATGCCCGTTTTGCCAACCTGCGCCCAGTGGCCGAGGAGGAATTGGCTTCCTGGGACCGGTGCAGCAAAGTGGAAGACATCGGACGCCTCCAGGTGTTTCTTGCCACCTATCCGCAAAGCCCCCTGAGCTGGAAGGCACGGGCCATGATCGCCTCGATGCAGACCCGGCAGACCGCGGACGGGCTCATGGGACAAGCCGACCGGGAGGAAGTCTCTTTTTGGAAGCGAGCGACGGAGACCCGCGATTTGCGCGATGTGCGCGAATACCGGCGCCGCTGGCCACGTGGCAAGTTCGACCGGGAATCACTCGATTTGCTGATCGAACTCACCAACAAGGCGAACTGACCGTATCGTGAACCGTGATGACAGGAGATTGTTGATGTTCAAACGAACTTACAGTTGTACCGTCCTGGCGGCGCTGCTCTTCGCGGCGCTGCTGGCCGGCTGCGCCAACCAGGGCAAAATCACTGCCGCCTCGGTACAACCCCTGGCGGCGGGGCTCGACGCGCGCGGTCGCATCGTGCCCGGCGCTTCCACACCCTTTGAAATCCGCATCCGGGATCGGGACGGCAAGACCTTCACCACGGCGGACGACTCCCTTGCCTGGGACGATCTCTTGATCACGGGCGCCAACGTGCGCTTCGACGCCGGCAGCAAGACCCTGAGTTTCCTGCCCACCGTGGGCCAGTCCCCGGGGGCCAGTTACCAGGTCTCGGTGGCCTATAAAGCCGATCCGGAGATCAAGGGCACGCTCGTCGCCTACCCGGATTGGGCTCCTTTGCTGGGCCCCGAACCCGAGCATGTCCAGAGTCTCGAATTCAACCTGGGCGGCCTCGTCGAGGGCGCGCGCCTGATTCCGGGCACGCCCCTGCCCCTGAAGGTTGCGGTCCAGGACGATGAGGGCCGCCGTTTCGATCTCGGCGCGACTCGGAACATTCTTCCACTGGAACGCCTGCTGCTGGAACCCCTCAACATGCAGTTCTCCCCCGAGCGCAAGGAAGTGCTGCCGCTCAATGACAAAAAGGTTC
>CAIXFP010000272.1 GCA_903918705.1 uncultured Pseudomonadota bacterium | reverse complement strand
GGCATCGCCGTCGATGAAGAAGTTCAGACCCTTTTGCCGGGCGGTGGCAGCGACGAAGCTGCCGGCATTGCCGATGATCTCGGCCAGCCGGAAGGGATGGGCTTCCACGGCGAACTTGCCGGCCTCGATCTTGGAGAAGTCGAGGATGTCGTTGATGACCCCCAGGAGGTGTTCGCCGGAATCGAGGATGCGATCGAACGCGGCCTGGCTTGTCGCCTCCGCCGTGTCGCGCCGTCCGATCCGCGCCATCCCGATCACGGCGTTGAGCGGCGTGCGGATCTCATGGCTCATGTTGGCGAGAAAGTCGCTCTTCACCTGGGCCAGGCGTTCCGCTTCGGCGCGCGCCGCGATGGCATCCTGGGCCAGGTTGAGCGCGGCCAGGCGGGCGCCGGCGAGATCGTCCTCCGCCCGGCGGCGGGCGGTGACGTCCCGCAGCACGGCTTGCAGGCGGCCGTCGTCCAGTTGCCTGCCGACCACTTCGCCAAGGAACGTGGAACCGTCCTTGCGCCGGAAACGCCATTCGCTGCTGACCACCTTCCCGTGCTTGAATCGCGCGACTTCCTTGCCTATGCGTGGTATCTCCGCGGGATGGATGACGTCGGCGATGGACAGATGGCCCAGTTCCTCGCGGGTGTAGCCCAGCATGGCCGCGCCGGCTGCGTTGACATCCTGATAGCGCCCCTGGGCGTCGGCCAGGAACAGTCCATCCACCATCTGTTCCACCAGCAGGCGGTAGCGGGTCTCGCTGGCCTTCAGGCTTTCCTCCTGCCGGGCATGAGCGCGGCGCAGGCGCACGCTGCCGATGCCGAAGGCCAGGTCATCGGCCAGTTCATGCAACAAGGCCACTTCTTCCGCGACAAAGGGATGGGTCTGTTGCGAATAGATCATCAGGGCGCCGAAGGCCTGGCCGGCGCCCATCAAAGGCAGGGCGATGGAGGCGGCGTAACCGCGCCGCAGCGCCTGTTCGCGCCAGGGCGTGAAAATCGGATCGCGCGGAATGTCGTGACAGATCACCGCCCGGCCCTCCCGGATCGCCGTTCCGGTGGGGCCGCGACCCCGCTCGCTGTCGGCCCAGGTGATACTCAGGCTTGCCAAGTAGTTATCCTCGAAGCCGGCGCTGGCCACGGGGCACACCGACTTGCCCGGGTCGTCCTCGGCGTACCCCACCCAGGCCATGCGGTGGCCGCATTCTTCCACCACGATGCGGCACACCTCGTCCAAGTAAGGAATTTCGCCCTCCGCATGGAGCAGGGCACGGCTACTGGCCTGCAAGGCGCGCAGGGTGCGGTTGAGTTGCCGCTGCCGGGCGGCGGCCTGTACCTGCTCATCGATGTTCAGGATGGTCAGCATCACCCCACCGACCCGGCCATCCATGGCCTTGATCGGCTCGCAGTTGGCCAGGGTCCAGCGTACTTGGCCGTCCGGGGTTGGGTAACCGATGGTGACGTTGCGGCAGGGCTGCCCCGTCGCCAGGGTACGCATCACCGGCACCTCGTCTTGCGGGCAGACGCCGCCGTCCTCCCGCAGCAGATGGACCTCATCGGCCCTGAGCCGCTCCCGCATTTCCGCCAGACTCATGCCGAGGAAACGCTCGGCGGCCGGGTTGCAGGCAAGAACCTCCCCCTTTGCGGAAAAAATCATCGCCGACTCGGTCATGGTACTGAGCATGGTCCGATTGAGGGAATCCGGATCGATGGCAAGCAGCAGGTCTTCGGACGGCTTCATGGCTGTGTCCCTGGCGCCGGTTCGGCAAAGCCCAGGTCATAGGGCGGCGGCAGCCCCAACTGCCTGGACAGGTCGTTGACCTGACGCTTGAGCCGGATCATGTCCAGTTCGCGGCCGACCATGATGCGGTTGAATTTTTCCAGGGAATCGACCTGTTCGCGCATCCTCTGCTCGGCGTCGAGGCGCGCCTGGATGTCGGTGAAACTCACCACACTGCCGAGGATCACGTCATCTTGGCGAATGGCCTGGGCGGCGATGGAGACGTGCAGCGGTCGGCCGTCTGACCGCCAGAACACCTTGTCATCGAAACGCGCCTCCGAATCCATGGCCAGGACGTTGTGCAGCCTGCACTCCGTCTCGGGATAGGGGCTGCCGTCGGGATGGCTATGGTGGATGGTGGCATGGGCCAGCTTGCCGATCAGATCTTCCGTGCTGTAGCCGAGCAGGCGGCAGGCAGCGGGATTGACGAAACTGAAGCGGCCCTCGGCGTCCATGCCATAGATGCCGTCGGCCGCGGATTCCAGGATCAGACGGGTACGCAGTTCGGCCGCGCGCAGTTCTTCGGTGCGGGCCTCGACCCGTTGTTCGAGTCCCTCGCGGTACTGCGCCAGTTCCGCTTCCACCCGTTTGCGTTCGCTCATGTCATACAGCGTCGATCGGCTCATCAGATAATTCCCCTGCTCGTCGTAGACGGCGATGGCGCTGATCAGCATCGACAGGATCGAGCCGTCGCGGCGGACGAAATCCAGTTCGAGGTCGTGGACCTGGCCGCTCTCCTGGAATGCGGGATAAACCGTCCGGAACTTCTCACGGCTGGCGGAGGTGAGCAGGTCCACGATCTTGATGCGGCCCACCAGTTCCTCGCGGCGGTAGCCGAGCCAGGCCAGTTCGGTATCGTTGATGCGCAGGATGGTGCCGTCGGGGCCGAGGGAGTGATAGCCGGTGGCGGCCTTGTTGTAGAGATCCTCGCTTTCCGCCAGCGCCTGCTTCAGCGTCGACTCGTTCTGTTTGCGCTCGCTGATGTCGCGGCAGAACACGATCATCCGGCCGCCCTGCTCCGGGCTGTAGGTCACGCTGATTTCCACCGGCCAGATCTGGCCGTCGCGTCGGCGATGGCGGGTCTCGAACAGGTCGCTGCCGTCGCGCATGATGTTTTCGATGTGGGTGGCGGTTTCCTCCGGGCGCTCGTTCGCCTCCACATCCTGGATGTTCATGGCCAGCAGTTCTTTCCGGCCGTAGCCGGACAACCGGCAGTAGGTGTCGTTGACTTCCATGAGGCGCCCGCCCATGTCGGTCACCCAGAAGCCGTCCTTGCTGGTCTCGATGACGTTGCGCAGCAGCGCCTTGCGCTCCGCCAGCGCCGCTTCGGCGCGTACCCGCTCGGACAGGTCGCGGATGAAGCCGATGAAGCGGATGCCGCCATCGGCCAGGCGCTGTTCGCCCACGCGCAGGTGGATGGTCACCAGGCTGCCATCCTTGCGTTTCGCCTCGACATCGCGGCCTGTGCCGATCACATGGGCCTCGCCGGTCTCCAGATAGTGGGCCAGGTAGCCGTCATGGGCCGAGCGCTGGGGTTCCGACATCAGCAGGCTGATGTTGCGGCCGACCAGTTCCTCGCCGCTATAACCAAAAAAGTGCTCACAGGCGGGATTGCATTGCCGGATCGTGCCGCGCTCATCGATCACAAGGATGGCGTCGGGCGCGCATTCCACCAGCGCGTGGTTGTGTGCCTCGCTCGCGCGCAGTTCCGCGGTCATCGTCTCGGCCAGTGCCGCGGCCGCCTGGCGGGTGCGGGAAAGGGCGCGCAGGTAGAGGAACAGCAACACGGAGGCAAGCGAACCGCCCAGGGCCAGCAGGCCGGGGAGGTAGGCCTCCAATGCCCTGGTCGGGTCCGGCAGAGCTTGTATGCGCATGAGCCATGCATGTCCGGCTACGTCCAGCGGCAAGCGCTGTTCGAGTGCATCCGCGGCCATTTTCGTGGCGGCAGGGCTTGCGAACCGCGCCACATAGAAACGGTGCTCGGGCACGACCTCGACGCCGTCATAGAGTTCGACGGCAAGCCCCGTGACCCGCCCTCGAAAAACGGAGGACATCAGATCCTTGACCCGGAACGGGCTGTAGACAAAGCCCCGCAGGGCGGCACGGCGTTGCTCGACGCTGGCGGTCGGCGCCCCGCCGCGGTAGACCGGGACGTACATGAGAAAACCGGGCTGGACATCCTGTTCCGTCTCCTGCACCAGTTTGACCATGCCCGAAACGGCGCTTTGCCCACGGTCGCGTGCCCGCGCCATCGCCTCTCGGCGCACCGGTTCGGACCACATGTCGAAGCCGAAGGCGCGCTGGTTGCGCCAGTCGAAGGGCTCGAGATAAATGATCGAGGTATACAACCCCCGCTCGCCGACCGGATGCACCCGATATTGCGGAAAGCCTTCGCCGCGGATCGCCCGCACATGCCCGGACAGCTCGTCCGGCGCGATCACCTGGCTGAAGCCGAGACCCTGGACGCCGGGCAAGCTCTTGCCAATATCCAGGGCTTGTACAAAATCGTGCCAGCGCTTGCGGTCGACAGAATTCGAAGCATCGAACAAAGCCGCCCCGCTGTGCAGGGCCAGTTCGTATTTGTCCAGTCACCGGGCCAGCATGTTGCGCAGCTCCCCGCTCTGCAAGCGGAAACGGTCTTGCATCCGTTCCTTGACCAGATGGTCGGCCTCCAGGCCCATGAGCATCGACATCACCAGGCCCAACCCCAGTACCGCCCAAGTGGTTGCCGGGTGGACAAGCACCCGACCAAACAACCTACTCATGCCCACGCCCCTCCACTGAAAGCATTCATGATCGCCGTTCGCTGGCTACGGCATCGTTGTTACAAATTTGAGCCCGTGGGTGAAGCGGCATCCTGTCGCGACGGCGAGGGTTTTCGGGCCGCCAACGTAGGGAGTTCATGGCGTACCTCACGTCGCGTCCGATGTTCCGGGCGCCACCCGCCGTTCACCCGGTGTATTTCCGACCGGGCTTTTCCGGGGCTGTATATGATAATAACAAACCCCATGGTGATCACGTCCTCTGCAATCCTGGTATGGGCTGGGGCGTGGAGTACGGCTCCTGCCCGGCTGGCCGAGCGCTTATCGGCCGAGCGGCAAAAAAAATTTAATGCCGTATCGCCGATGCGCTCGAAACCGTGGTTCAGGCCAGCACGTCCAGCCCTTCGCGGGCGAGCATTTCCGTGAGTTTGATCAACGGCAGGCCCACCAGGGCGTTGGGGTCTTCCGTCTCGAAGCGGGCGATCAGGGCGATGCCCAGGGATTCGCTTTTTGCGCTGCCGCAGCAGTTGTAGGGCTGGTCGCGCCGGAGGTAGTTCTCGATCTGGGCGTCCGTGTACTCCCGCATGACCAGGCGCACCGGCACGTTGGCGGTCTGGGTGGAACCCGTTCTGG
>CAIXFP010000271.1 GCA_903918705.1 uncultured Pseudomonadota bacterium | reverse complement strand
TAAACCAGATCCGAACTCGCGCCGCTGTTGGTGAAATCCAGGGTGATGCCCGGGCGCAGGTAGACGGCATCCACATTGCTCCCACCAGTGAACACGATCTGCTCGCCGGACAGGCTGAGGGTGCCGTAACTCAGTTCAAAATCGACAAAGTCCGTGGCCGTCGACGACAGGACGAAATACTTGGAAGTGGGCGTCACGATAGTGGTTCTCTTTTAGCCGACGATGATGTTCGGTGCGGTGAGATGCAGGGCGCTCTGAATGGCGGTGATGCTGTCATATCCCGCAGTCGAGTTTTGCAGTGTGATGTCGATCAAACCGCCGTAACTGTTTGCGGTATGAGCGCCATCGATGCTGGAGCCGGCCAGTTGCAGCGTCGAGGGCGCCGAACCGTTATTGGAGAGTCCGTCCACGCTGAGATCGTTGACCACCCCGTTCTTCTGGTTGTCGATGTAAATCAGGTCCGTGCCATTGAAGTTGTTCGCCGCAATCCAGAACTCGCCGGCCACGATGCCGTCATAGCCTGCAGTCGGATTCGCCCCGCCGGTGTCGTAGTTCTGGGCCACCAGGGCATAGTGTCCAGCCGACAGGTCCAACGCCACGCTCGACTTATTGGAAGGCGAGCCGATGCCGTTCATGTCCAGCCACTGGTAGCTGTTCGCGAGGGTGCCGGTGGCCGTCATGTCCACCGACTGCACCGCGCCGGTCAGCGCGCCGGTCGCGCCCGGCGTCACGGTGTGGAAATCCAGGCTGGTGCTGCCCACCACCGCCACCGAACCCAGGTGGCTGCTGGTGCCGACGAAGGCGCCCTGATCGATGTTGATGTCATAGTGGCTGGACAGGTCCAGGTTGTAGGTGGGATTGATGGTGACGGTCAGGCCATCCGAGGAGATGTGGACCTGGGAGGTGTCCGCGACCGAGATGTTCTCGCTGTTGAATGCGGTCTGGCCCTCGAAGCCGGTGCCGGTGGTGGCGTTGACCAGATGGATGGTGCCGCTGCCGGCCGTCACCGCTTCGCTGAAATGCAGGACGATGGCCGAGGTGGGGTCCAGGTTGGCCACGCCGTTCAGGGAACTGGCGGAGAGGGACGGCGCGTCGACGACGTTGACCGTCACCGCCTGGGTGGCTGTGTTGCCGGCCACATCGGTGGCCAGGACGTTGATGTGGTCGACACCGGCCGAACTGGGCGCGCTGGCGAAGGTGACGGCGCCGCTACTGGCATCAATGTGGAACAGCCCGGCGTCGGCGCCACTCAAGCTGTAGCTCAACGGCGAGTGAATGTCGGTCGCCGCGGCCGTGTAGACGGTGCCGCTGGCATGATCGGCGAAGGTGGCGCTGGCGCCACTGGTGAAGGTGGGCGCGGTGGTGTCCAGGGTGAAGGTCAGGCTGGCGTGGGCGGTGTTGCCGGCGGTGTCGGTATCCGTCACCACTACGGTGTGGCTGCCATCCAGGGTCGGCGCGGTGTAGCTGGCGCTGGCGCTGCCACCGTCCACGCTGTAGCTGCGGGTCACGTCGCTGGCCGCGGCACTCAGGCTCAGGCTGGCATTGCTGGTGATCAGGTCGGTCGCGTTGCCGGTGTCCTGGGCCAGGGCCACGGTGGGGGTGGCGATGATGGTGTCCAGGGTGAAGGTCAGGCTGGCCGTGGCGACGTTGCCGGCGGTGTCGGTATCCGTCACCACCACGGTGTGGCTGCCGTTGGCGCTGGGGGCCGTGTAGGTCGAACTGAGGGTGCCCCCATCCAGTTGGTAGGTCCGGGTCACGTCGCTGGCCATGCTGCTGAGGGTCAGGCTGGCGTCGCTGGTGATCTTGTCGACGCCGCTGCTGCCGGTGTCGTGGGTCAGGGCCACGGTGGGCGTGGCGATGGTCTTGTCCAGGGTGAAGGTCAGGCTGGCGCTGGCGGTGTTGCCGGCGG
>CAIXFP010000270.1 GCA_903918705.1 uncultured Pseudomonadota bacterium | reverse complement strand
TAGGTGATGCCATCGTCCAGGTAGCGCTCGATGGTATCCAGGTCGCGGATGCCGCCACCCAGTTGCACCGGAATCTCGTCGCCGAGTTCATCGGTGATGGCCTTGATGGCTTTCTCGTTGACCGGCTTGCCGGCGAAGGCGCCGTTGAGGTCCACCAGATGGATGCGTCGGGCGCCGCTGGCCAGCCATTTTTCCGCCATTTCCGCCGGGTTGGCGGAAAACACCGTGGCGCTGTCCATCTCGCCCTGTTTCAGGCGTACGCATTGGCCGTCTTTCAAATCTATCGCGGGGATGATGAGCATGATCGTTGCGGTTACCTTGTGCCGTCCCAGGAGACAAAGTTGGCAAGCAGCCTGAGGCCTGCGGCCTGGCTCTTTTCCGGGTGAAACTGCACGGCGAACAGGTTGGCACTCGCCACCGCGCAGGTGAAAGCGAAGGGGTAATGGGTAGTGCCTGCCACCACGTCGGGACTGGCCGGTTCGGCGAAATAGCTGTGCACGAAATAGAAGCGCGCACCGTCCTCGATGCCGGCCCAGAGGGGGTGCGGCACGGCCTGTTGCACACGGTTCCAGCCGATGTGAGGCACTTTCAGCTTCTGGCCCTGTTCATCCTTCATGGCTTCCGCCGGGAACAGGCGCACGTTGCCGGGCAGCAGCCCGAGGCCGGCGCAATCGCCTTCCTCGCTGTGCTCGAACAAGGCCTGCATCCCTAAACAGATGCCAAGAAAGGGTTTCTCGGCGGCGGCCTGTTTCACCACCTCGACGAGACCGCGCAGTTGCAGTTCGCGGATGCAATCGGGCATGGCGCCGACACCGGGGAAGACCACGCGGGTGGCGGCCGCGATCGCGGAGGGGTCGCTGGTCACCACGATATTCGCGGCGGACGCGACGTGCTCGAAAGCCTTGGACACGGACAAGAGATTGCCCATGCCGTAATCGATGATCGCAACGTCCGCCATTACAGCGCGCCCTTGGTGGAAGGCAGGGCGTCGCCCATGCGCGGATCGAATTCCAGCGCCATGCGCAAGGCCCGGCCGAAGGCCTTGAACACGGTCTCCGCCTGGTGGTGGGCATTGACGCCGCGCAGGCAGTCCACGTGTAGGGTCACCCCGGCATGATTGACGAAGCCCTGGAAAAACTCGCGGAACAGGTCCACGTCGAAATCGCCGATGCGGGCGCGGGTGAACTCCACGTTGAACGCCAGGCCGGGCCGGCCGGACAGGTCGATCACCACGCGGGACAGGGCCTCGTCCAGGGGCACGTAGGCGTGGCCGTAACGGCGGATGCCTTTCTTGTCGCCCAGCGCGCGGGCGAAGGCCTGGCCCAGGCTGATGCCGATGTCCTCGGCGGTGTGGTGGGCGTCAATGTGGAGATCGCCCTGGGCTTCGATGTCCAGGTCGATCAGGCCGTGGCGCGCCACCTGGTCGAGCATGTGTTCGAGGAAGGGAACGCCGGTCTTGAAGGCGCCGCGACCACTGCCATCGAGGTCGATCTGGACGCGAATCCGGGTTTCCAGGGTATTGCGAGAGATTTCGGCTTGCCGCATCGGGTGACTTGTAGTGCTGAGGCTGAGGAAGACTGGCTGGGCGGGCAGAGGGAGTCGGGGCGCATGATAACATCACGTCCGCTTTCGGGTTCCAGCCCCCTTTGCCAGATTTCCCCTGTTTTCTTCCCTCTCCCTCCCATCGCCATGAGCCAATTCTGGAGCGACGTCGTCGCCGGCCTCACCCCCTACGTGCCGGGTGAACAACCCAAGCTGCCCAATCTCGTCAAACTGAATACCAACGAGAACCCCTACCCGCCTTCGCCCCGAGTCCTGGAAGCTTTGCGCGGCGAGATCGGCGCATCCTTGCGTCTGTATCCCGACCCCAACGCGGACCGCCTGAAGACTGCCATCGCCCACTATTACCGGGTCACGCCGCGGCAGGTGTTCGTCGGCAACGGTTCCGACGAAGTGCTGGCCCACGCTTTCCAGTGCCTGCTCAAGCACGATGGCCCCTTGTTGTTCCCGGACATCAGCTACAGCTTCTATCCCGTCTACTGCGGCCTCTATGGCATTGCCAGTCGCAGCGTGCCGTTGAACGACGCCTTCGCGATCGTGGTCGACGACTACCTGAATGCCCCGGAATGCGGCGCCGTCATCTTTCCCAACCCCAACGCGCCCACCGGCCGCCTGCTGGCGCTCGATGAAATCGAGCGCCTGCTGGCTGGCTTGCCGGACAAGG
>CAIXFP010000269.1 GCA_903918705.1 uncultured Pseudomonadota bacterium | reverse complement strand
CATGCCGGTCATGGGTGGCATCGAGGCCACCCAGCGCATCCACGAACTGCCGGGCCATGCGGACCTGCCCATCGTGGCCATGACCGCGGCGGTGCTGGAAGAAGACCAGCAGCGCTGCCTGGCCGCCGGCATGGCGGATTTCATCGCCAAACCCATCGAACCCGAAGACCTGGTCCGGGTACTGGGCCGGCATGCCGGAACGGCGAGCGGGCCGCCCGCCGAGAAGTCGCCTTCGCCGGAACGGCAAGCGCCGTTGCTGGACCTGGCGGCGGGGCTGCGCCGGCTGGACGGCGACCGCGCCCTCCAGCAACGCCTGCTGCTGGGCTTTGTCGAACGTTATCACGACGTGGTCGCGCGCCTGGACGCGCTGCTGGCGGAAACGGATGGCGTCGCGGCCATCGACCTGGTCCACAACCTCAAGGGCATTGCCGCCAACCTGGGCGCCACCGCGCTGGCCGAGGTCTGCCGCCGCCTGATCGAGGAACTGCGGGCAGGCGCGCCCCTCGACTCGCGCGCCACCTTCGTGGCCACCCTGAAGGAGACCCTCGAGCAGCTGCAGCGGCATATCGCCCGCCCCCCGCAGCCCGGCTTGCCCGCGACGACCATGGCGGCAGCCGTGCCGCTGGGGGTAACCGTGCGGGCGCTGGAGCCGTTCATTCTCGGCCAGGAAGTGGTGCCCGACGTCTTGCTGGCCGGCTTGCGCCAACTCGCCGACGCCGGCCTGCCGCATTCCCCGCTGGCGCGGCGCTTGCTTCAGCACCTGGATGGCTTCGAGCACGACGCGGCATTGGAGGTCTTCAATCTGTTGAAGCTGGAACAGGGGGTGGAACCATGAACGCCACGATACAACCCGACAAGCCGCTGCTCCTGCTGGTGGACGATCTGCCGGCCAATCTGCATGTTTTGGTGGCGGGGCTGAAGAAGGATTACCGGCTCAAGACCGCCACCAGCGGGGCGGCGGCCCTGGCGTTGCTGGGCCAGGCGGAGCAACCCAAGCTGCTGGTGCTCGACGTCAAGATGCCCGGCATGAGCGGCATCGAGGTGCTGCGCCGGATGCGCGACGATCCCAACACCAGCGAGATTCCGGTGATCCTGCTGTCCGCCGATGCCTCGGAACAAAACCAGCTCGCCGGCTTGCAGCTGGGCGCGGACGATTACCTGGTCAAGCCCGTTTCGCCCGAGGTACTGACCGTGCGGGTGCGCAATCTGATCCAGCGCAACGCCGACCGGGTCCGGCTACGCCTGGCCGCCCATGTCTTCGAGTACAGCGGCGAAGCCATCATGATCAGCGACCGCGACAACCACATCGTCGACGTCAACGCCGCCTTCACCACCCTGACCGGCTATGCCAAGGCGGAAGTGCTGGGCCTGGACCCCATCTTCCTGTCCTCGGGGCGAACCACCCTGGAGGAATTCCAGGCCATGTGGGCCGCCATCCGCCGCGACGGCTTCTGGCAGGGGGAGTTGTGGGACAAGCGCAAGGATGGCGGCGTTTATCCCAAGATGATGACCATTTCCGTGGTGCGCGACCGGACCGGAGGGATCGACTTTTTTCTGTCCAACTTCGTCGATGTCAGCCCGTACAAGGAAGCGGAGCAGCGCATCGAGCATCTCGCCCACCACGATAGCCTCACCGGTTTGCCCAATCGGCTGCATCTCCAGGTGTTCCTGGAGCAGTCGATGCTGATCGCCAAACGCACGTCGGAACAGTTGGCGGTGATGTTTCTCGACCTCGACCGTTTCAAGAACATCAACGACAGCCTCGGCCATCCGGTGGGCGATGCCCTGCTGATCCAAGTGGCGAGCCGTCTCAAGTCGTGCATCCGCGAATACGACCTGGTGGCGCGGCTGGGTGGCGACGAGTTCGTGGTGGTCCTGCGCGGGCAGAACATGCCCGCGGTGACCACGGCGGTGGCGGAAAAAATCCGCCAGCATCTCGAACGCCCCTTCCAGCTCGAACAACACAGCCTGCGCACGGCGGCCAGCATCGGCATCGCCCTTTATCCCGACAACGCGGAGCGCATGGACGATCTGATGAAACACGCAGACACGGCCATGTATTTCGCCTAGTCGGAGGGTGGCATCGGCTTCCGTTTTTTCGCGCCGGACATGAACCT
>CAIXFP010000268.1 GCA_903918705.1 uncultured Pseudomonadota bacterium | reverse complement strand
CGGCGTAGGGCTGATCAGAAGAACGAGGCCGGCGGGGCGCCGGCGCTACTGTACCGCAAGCCTATTCGAGGATGCCCTTGTACAGCGCATCTTCCTCGGCGGCGATTTCGCCCAGCACGCGGGATAGATCGCCCTGCACGCCGCGAGACAGGGTGTGCAGATTCAGGTGTACCACGTTGACCTTGCCGTCGGCGCCGGTAAAAACCGTGGCGCGGCAGGGCAGAGGCGGGGCCTTGCCGCCGCTGGCGCGAGCGATGCGGTCGTTGGCGCCTTCCGGGCAGAGGTTGATGACCTTCATGGGCTTGGTCTCCCTGGCTCCGGCCTTGTGCATCTGGGCTTGCATGTTCACCACGTCACCCACCCGCCAACCGCGTTTTTCCGCCCCGGACTTGATGGCCGCCACGGTTTCCTCGAAGCCGAGGCGGGAGGGCCGCAGATCGTAGATGGTGGCCATCAACTGCATCTGTCGCGCCATCATCGCCTGCTGCATCTGCATGGCCTGTTCCTGAGTCGGTGCCGGGCTTTGCGCCTGGGCCGACAGGCTGGCGCCGGCCAGCAGGGCGAATAGGAGTATCTTCATGGCCGCCACCGTCTCAGTGATTGTGTCCGGATGCGGCGACGCCGCCCTCCAGCCTGTACAGGGTGCCGCAGTAGGGGCACCGGGCCTCCCCCTTTTCAGCCACCGCCAGGAACACCCGCGGATGTGAATTCCAGGCTGTGTCACCCGGCATGGGGCAATGCAGGGGCAGATCGGATGCCTTCACCGCGACGATGCGTTCGCTCATCACGATCTCCTCAGACGTGGCTCAGCCAGCCGGCGTGGGCGGCGGAACGGCCTTGCACGCAATCGAAGTAGAGCGCCTGCAACCGTTGCGTGATGGGACCGCGGTGGCCGCTGCCGATGGCGCGGTTATCGAGTTCCCTGATCGGCGTGACCTCGGCGGCGGTGCCGGTGAAGAAGGCTTCGTCGGCGACATACACCTCGTCGCGGGTGATGCGCTTCTCGATCACCGGGATGCCGAGTTCGCCCGCTAATTGAACGATGGTGTCGCGGGTGATGCCTTCCAGGGCGGAGGTCAGATCCGGGGTGTAGAGCTTGCCGTTGCGGACCAGGAAGAAATTCTCGCCGGAGCCTTCCGCGACGAAGCCCTCCACGTCCAGCAGCAGCGCTTCCTGGTAGCCGTCCATCTCCGCCTCGCGGTGGGCCAGGATGGAGTTCATGTAGTTGCCGTTGGCCTTGGCCTTGCACATGGTGATGTTGACGTGGTGGCGGCTGAACGAGGAAGTTTTCACCCGGATGCCGTCGGTGAGCGCGTCCGCGCCCATGTAGGCGCCCCAGGGCCAGGCGGCGACGATGACGTGGGTGGACAGGGTCTTGGCGGAGATGCCCATGGCTTCGGCGCCGTAGAACGCCATGGGACGCAGGTAGCCGGACTTGAGGCCGTTCTCCCGCACCACGGCTTTTTGCGCCGCGTTCAGGGTTTCCTTGTCCCAGGGCATCTTCATGCCCAGGATGTGGGCCGAGCGGAACAGGCGGTCGGTATGGTCCTGGAGCCGGAAGATGGCCGGGCCGTCCGGAGTCTCATAGGCGCGCACGCCCTCGAAGACGCCCATGCCGTAGTGCAGGGTATGGGTGAGGACGTGGGTGGTGGCTTCCCGCCAGG
>CAIXFP010000267.1 GCA_903918705.1 uncultured Pseudomonadota bacterium | reverse complement strand
CGACATCGTGACCGGCATGCGCTGGGCCGCCGGCCTGTCGGTGCCGGGAGTGCCCGACAACCCCACACCGGCCAAAATCATCAACCTGAGCCTGGGTGGCAGCGGCGGCTGCACCTCCGCCTACGCGGACACCCTCAGCCAATTGAGCGCCCTGGGCGTTCTGGTGGTGGCGGCGGCCGGCAACGGTACCGGACCGGTGGAATCACCGGGCAACTGCGCCGGCGTGCTCACGGTGGCCGGCGTCCGCCAGGTCGGCACCAAGGTGGGCTACAGCAGCATGGGCGCGGAGGTATCGGTCAGCGCACCCGCCGGCAACTGTGTGAACAGTTCCGGCGCCTGCCTCTACAGCATCGACACCACCACCAACCTGGGTACCACCACCCCCGGCGCCAACGGCTACACCGACAGCATCAACAGCAACCTGGGCACCAGTTTCACCGTGCCCCAGGTCGCCGGAGTGGCCGCCCTGATGCTCACGGCCAATCCGGCGCAGAGTCCCACTGACCTTATCACGCGCATCAAGCAATCCGCCCGCGCCTTTCCCAGCGACAACACGCTGCCCACCTGCCCCAGCGTGTCCAACTCGGGCAGTTCTTCCGGCCAGTGCAACTGCACCACCAGCACCTGCGGAGCCGGCCTGCTCGACGCGGCGGGGGCCGTGGCGGCCGCTCTGGCGCCGACCACCGCGGTCTCGGCGCTGGACCCTCTGGTGGCCGGCTCGGGAATCCGCCTCGACGGTGGCAGCAGCGCGGCGCCGGGCCGCAATCTGGTGGCCTGGCAGTGGGCCCTGCTGGCGGCCCCACCCGGCGCCAGCCTGAGTTCCCTCACCACGCCCGGCACCACCTTGCAGGCTGTCGCCCAGGGCAGCTATACAGTGGCGTTGACCGTGACCGACAACCTGGGCGCCACCGGCACCACCCAGACGACCCTGGCGGTGGCGGGCAGCCCGCCGCCGGCTTCCTCCGGCTCCTCGTCCGGTGGTGGCGGTGCCCTTGACGGAATCGAACTATCCGGTCTGGTCGGATTGGCCGGTCTGGCCTACCTGGCCCGGCGCGGCGGTCCTCAAAGGACGCCACGGTCATGCCGGTCCCCGGAGCAAGGCCGGGGCTGATGCGTAATGGCCCGCGCGAGCGGCCTTTCGGCTGGCGCGAGATCGAGACTGCCTGGCGCCACTATCGCGCCCTACCCGGCACTGTGGCACCGGCTTCCAGCCGGCATCATTCCATCTTGGGGAGGGCTGGGTGGGCGTCTTCATCGCGTAACCCGACTTCTCACCTGGCTCCTGGCCGCCCTCAAGCGTACACATCCAGATTGACACCGAGGCTCTCTCCCACTGACGCCGGCGACTTCGCCCAAGCCTGCTCCTTGCCGGCGGGTTGATGGCCTTGAGTGGTCGGCGGCGGCGTTCCCGACCCGTCGCCCGCTGCTATCCGTCGTTCGAGCTGGCTGATGCGGCGGGACAGATCCAGGATTTTGGCCTGGCCCGCGGGCGTCTTGCAGGAGGGACAACTCACCAGATCGGCCAGTTGATTCTGGTATTGGTTGAGTTGCACATCCAGGCCCTGCGTCGGGGGATTCCCGGTGGGGCCGCTAGATGGCGAAGGTCCGATGGCACTGAGCATGCGATCGTCGCGAGGGCTTGATGGGCGGCCCGGCGGGAATTTCAGCGCTGGATCGTCATGGCGATAACCCGGCTCGGGCCGCCGCGAGCGGCAAGGTGTTGCTTCATGGCGCGACTCCTGCAAAACAGTAGCTGGCACGCCGTGGCGGGCGGGCCGGGAAAACCGCGAGGACAGCGCACCACTTGAAATATCCACCGGCGCGGTGCGTTGTGATGGTTGGTTCGTGGAAACATGGTGAATGGTTACACGCCAGGGCACAATGCGCCGTGACTCCATCCCACGCAGGAAAATCTTGCCGGCCTGTAACCAACTTCCTCCTGGCAACGAATGATGGATACGGGCCATCTCGACGCCGGCGCGGCGCGACTCAAGGATATGCTGATGCGCGGACTCGCCGGTGAAGCCCTCGCCTACCAGGCCTTTCTCAAGGAAATGAGTTCGCATCTGCGCGCCTACTTCCGCAAGCGCCTGGCCCGATTACCGGATGAAGTGGAAGATCTCGTGCAGGAAACCTTGCTGGCCATCCACAACAAACGCCACACCTACGATGCCGGTCAGCCCCTGACGGCCTGGGCGCACGCCATTGCCAAATACAAGCTCATCGACCTGTTGCGGCGGCGCGCAGGCCATGAGCAGCGCAACGACCCCCTGGACGATGCGACGGATTTCCTGATCGTGACGGACGGCGAGGCCGCCGAGGCGAAGCGGGACGTAGGCAAGTTGCTCGGGCAACTGCCGGACCGGCTGCGGCTTCCCATCGTTCACACCAAACTGGAGGGACTGTCCGTGGCCGAGGCGGCCCGGGCCACGGGCATGTCCGAGTCGGCCATCAAGGTGGGCGTGCATCGCGGCATGAAGGCCCTGGCCGCGCTGATCCGAGGCAAGCCATGAGAACCGATGACCTGGTGAGTCTGCTGGCAGCGGGCGAGGGCAGGGTGCCCCGGCATGTCGCCGCGCGCCGCTACGGGCTCGCCATCGGCTTGGGCGTGGTGGCGGCCGGAGTAATGATGCTGGGGTTTCTGGGCCTTCGGGCCGATCTGGTGGAAGCGGCGTGCCTGCCCATGTTCTGGGCCAAGCTGGGCTATGCCGCCGCCATCGTCCTCGCCAGCCTGTTGGCGGTCCTCCGACTGTCGCGGCCGGGTGCTCGGTTGGGCAGCGTTCCCTGGGCGCTGGCCAGCCCGGTGCTGTCCATGTGGGCGCTGGCCGCGGTCGCCCTGGCCGGTGAGGCGCCGGGACAACGCTGGGGGTTGCTGCTCGGCGCCACCTGGGCGGTATGTCCCTTCCTCATCGCCATGCTGTCGCTGCCCATGTTCATTGCCGCCCTGGGGGTGATGCGCAGCCTTGCCCCAACCCGCCCGACTTTGGCTGGAGCGGCTGCGGGCCTTCTGTCCGGCGGCATCGGTGCCCTGGTCTACTGCCTACATTGTCCGGAAATGGGGGCGCCGTTTATCGGTACCTGGTATTTGCTGGGCATGCTCATCCCCGCCGCCATCGGTGCCGTGCTGGGAAGCCGCTTGCTGCGCTGGTAAGAGGGCGCGGCGCGGGGAAGGCAACCTCGCTAGGCCCGGTCGTGGGACCGGGCTGACTTTCTCCGGGCGCGCAAGCAGGTCCGGCGAATTCCGGAGCTGCCGGATGCGGATTTGAAGGTTCGACGTTGCCCCTCGAAGCCCCGATGTCGAACCTCGTGGCTCAGACATTCTGCCTTGGAGGTTCAAGCGACAAGCCTTCGGCACCAGAAGTGAACCTCCGGGGTTCGGCACCGAAGGCTGGCGCCCCAGCCAGGGCTTGGCCCCTCGCGTGAGTCGACTCAGCCCCGCGGGCCCAAGGCTTTTTGCAAGATCGCTTCCAGTTGCTGCTTGTGCAGGCTGAGGTAGCCGGTGGCGGGCGATGACGATTCGGGACGGCCGGCATAGCGCAAGGTGATGCCGGTGAGCAGACGGATGGGGTAGGCGGCGTAGCGCCAGGCGCCCTGGTTGAGGGGCTCGTCCTGGGCCCAGACGATGTCGTCGACTTTGGTATAGCGCGCCAGGATGGCTTTCAGCTCCAGATCCGGCCAGGGATAGAGTTGCTCGAAACGGATAATGGCGATGTCTTCGGCTTTTACGGCCCGCCGTGCCTTCAGCAGGTCGTAGTAGAGGCGACCGGAGCAGAACACCAGGCGGGTGACCCGGTCCGGGTCTAGGGCGTCGACTTCATCGATCATGGGCTGGAAGCGGCCCAGGGCCAGTTCCTTCAGGGGAGAACTGGCATCCGGATTGCGCAACAGGCTCTTCGGCGTGAATACGATCAGGGGCTTGCGGTAGGGCCGCACCACCTGGCGCCGCAGCAGATGGAACATCTGCGCCGGGGTGGTGGGTTGGGTGATCTGGAAGTTGTCGTGGGCGGCCAGTTGCAGAAAGCGCTCGATGCGCCCGGAGGAGTGCTCCGGCCCCTGTCCCTCGTAGCCGTGAGGCAGGAACAGGGTGATGCCGGAGAGCAGTCCCCATTTGCTTTCCGCGGCGGCGATGAACTGATCCACCACCACCTGGGCGCCGTTGAGGAAATCGCCGAACTGGGCTTCCCAGATCACAAGTTGATCCGGCGCGGCGCTGGCATAGCCGTATTCGAAGCCGAGCACGGCCTCTTCCGACAGCACCGAATCCACCACCAGGAAATTGGCCTGGCCGGGCAACAGGTTCTGCAGCGGGAGGTAGGCACCGGAGTCCCAGCGTTCCCGCTTCTGGTCATGCAGCACGGCATGGCGGTGGAAAAAGGTACCGCGCCCGGAATCCTGGCCGGTCAGACGCACCGGCGTGCCTTCGGAGAGCAGGCTGGCGTAGGCCAGGCTTTCCGCCATGCCCCAGTCCAGGGGCTGCGAACCCTCGCCCATCTGGCGGCGGTCGTCGATGATCTTCTGGACCCGTGGATGCAGGACGAAATTTTCCGGCACGTCGGTGAGGCGACGCGATAGCGCCTGCAAGCGTTGCAGCGGGATGCCGGTCTGGGTTGCGTCGCGCCAATGGCTGTTCTTGTAGCGGCTCCAATCCGCCGCGAAAGGGCTTTTTTCCTCCGCGGGGCAGGGGACGGGCGCATCCAGGCTGGCGCGAAATGCCCGCACCATGGCCTCGGCGGCGTCCGCGTCGATCACGCCCAGATCCACCAGGCGTTGCGCGTAGAGGGCGCGGGTGCTGGGCAGGGCCTGGATGCGACGGTACATGAGGGGCTG
>CAIXFP010000266.1 GCA_903918705.1 uncultured Pseudomonadota bacterium | reverse complement strand
CGGTGATTTCGCCGGGGCGCTTGAGGAAGGCGTTCTTCGGCCAGAAACGGCCGGCGTTGTGGGCCACCGGCACCACCGGCGCGCCCGTCCGGCTCGCCAGGAAGGCGCCGCCAGCCTTGTACTCGCCCTTGACGCCATAAGGCATGCGCGTGCCCTCCGGGTAAATCAACACCCAGAAACCCGCGTCCAGGCGGGCGCGTCCCTGTTGCTCCAGTTGTTTCAGGGCCTCGCGCGCGGCACTGCGGTTGATGGCGATGGGGGAAAACAGGGCCAGGCCCCAACCGAAGAAAGGGAGATACAACAGGCTCTTCTTCAGCACGAAGGACATGGGCGGGAAAATCTGCTGGAAAGCAATGGTTTCCCAGGCGGACTGGTGCTTGGACATCACCACCGCCGGCACCTTGGGCAGGTTATCCAGCCCCTCGACGCGGAAGCGGATGCCCAACAGCACCCGCGCCAGCCAGATCACGAAGCGCCCCCATAAGGTGATGAAGCGATGCCGAGGCAGCGGCGGAATCGGCGCGCTGAGCAGGATCAACAAGCTGAAAGGGATGGTGAAGGCAGTCTGGAGAAGCAGGAACAGCAGGGAGCGGATCAACAACATGACGGTATCGGGTAGCGCCGGCGTCCCCCGTTCGAGCCGGGGCAGACGCTGCCGGCAGGTTGGATCAGGCCGGTTCCGCCAGAATGGCCTGGACGGCTTCGGAGAGGTTCTCGAACACCGGGATGCCTTCCGGCATCTGGCCGCCGGCCAGGGTGCGCACGCCCTTGCCGGTCTTCACCAGCATGGGCCGCGCGCCCACCGCCAGGGCGGCCTGGAGGTCGCGCAGGGAGTCGCCGATGGCCGGCACGCCGCGCAGGTCGCGGTGTACCCGTGCTGCAATTTCCTGGAACAGGCCCGGCTTGGGCTTGCGGCAATTGCATTTGGAATCCGCCGCGTGGGGGCAGAAGAACACCGCGTCGATGCGCCCGCCGGCCTGGGCCACCAGTTTGTGCATCTTGGCGTGGATGGCGTTGAGGGTGGACATGTCGAACAGGCCGCGCCCCACCCCGGACTGGTTGGACGCCACCACTACCCGGTAACCCGCCTGGTTAAGCCGCGCGATGGCCTCCAGGCTGCCGGGGATGGGCAGCCATTCCTGGGGGCTCTTGATGAACTGGTCGGAGTCGAAATTGATGACGCCGTCGCGGTCGAGGATGATGAGTTTCATGCCGCAGCCACCATCTCGTAGGAGAACTCGGGAATCCGTGCCCGGGACGAGGCGTGCTCAAGGGTGATGGCACAAACCTGCCCGGTGGCATCCAGGTCGAGCAGGGTGTCTTCGTCCAGGTCGCGTGTGTCGGCGATGTCGGCGGGACGCAGCTCGATGTAGAGCGTGTCGGTATCGGTGAAGTATTTGATCTTCATGGCTTGAACCCTCGATCAAAAAAAGCGTTGTGTACAGTTTCGCCATCGGAAAGTAACACGACCCGTAGCCATTTCCCGTCCATCTCGGCCACCCGCCTCCATCTCCGAATCCGGCCATCCACCTGGATGGCCTCGTGTTCCGGACGATTCACGGCGCTTTCAATCCATGCTTCCAGTATCCCAACACGGTCGGCTCGTTGCCGTGTCGCCAGGAAATATTGCGTGAATTTCAAACGCATCGGTCACGCCGCCAGCTTCGCCAGATCCGCCACCCGGTTCATGGCCCGGTGCAGGCGCGCCAGCAGCCCTAAGCGGTTGTGGCGCAGGTTGGCGTCTTCCACATTGACCATCACCGCGTCGAAGAAGTCGTCCACCGGGGTCTTCAACGCCGCCAGGGCCAGCAGGGAAGCGGTGTAGTCGCCGTTGTCGAAGGCGGCGTCGGCCACCGGTTCCACCTCGCCCAGCATGGCGTTGAGGGCGATTTCCGCCGGCTCCTGGAGGATATAGGGGTTGGTCACCGGCTCCACCGCGCCTTCCACCTTCTTCAGGATGTTGCCCACCCGCTTGTTGGCGGCCGCCAGGGCGGCAGACTCGGGCAGAGCGGCGAAGGCGCGCACGGCGGCGAGGCGCTTGGGCGTGTCGCCCAGGCGCTGCGGACGCTGGCTTACCACGGCGTCCACTTCCTGGGCCGTGTAGCCCTGCTCGCGCAGGAGGCCGGCGAGGCGGTCGTAGAGAAAATCCAGTGCGAGTTGTGCCGTTGATTGACCTAAAGGAGCTCCAGCGGCACCTGACTTCTGAATCTGGGCAAGTATTTTGTTGTCTTGTCCGCCACCAAGCCTCTCCACTGATGGCATCGTGTTGAATGCGAGAGTCACCAAGTCATCAAGCCTTAGCGGCAAATCCTTCTCCACCAGCATACGAATTACGCCTAAGGCATGGCGGCGCAGGGCAAAGGGATCCTTGTCGCCGGTAGGCAACTGTCCTATGTGGAACATTCCAACCAGGGTTTCCAGCTTGTCTGCCAATGCTGCCACTGTCCCGACATCGTTGCGTGGCAGGTCGTCGCCGGAGAAGCGCGGCTTGTAGTGGTCCTCGATGGCGTCGGCGATGTCCGCGCTCAGGCCATCGTTAAGTGCGTAGTAGCGGCCCATGATGCCTTGCAGTTCCGGGAACTCGCCCACCATATCGGTGAGCAGGTCGGCCTTGGCCAGGTTCGCCGCCTGGTCGGCCTTGGCGGCCAGGACCGCATCACCCAGTTTGTGGGCGATGGCACTGGCGATCTCCGCCACCCGCTGCACCCGCTCGCCCTGGGTGCCCAGCTTATTGTGGTAAACCACCTTGGCCAGGCCCTGCACCCGGTCCAGCAGAGACTTTTTCCTATCCTGGTCATAGAAAAACTTGGCATCCGCCAGGCGCGGGCGCACCACCCGCTCGTTGCCGCCGATCACCTGGGACGGGTCGGCGGGGCTGATGTTGGAGACGATGAGGAAACGGTTGGTGAGCTTGCCGGCGGCATCCAGCAGCGGGAAGTACTTCTGATTGGCCTTCATGGTGAGGATCAGGCATTCCTGGGGCACTTCCAGATATTCCTCCTCGAACTGGCAGGCCAGCACATTGGGCCGCTCCACCAGGGCGGTGACCTCGTCCAGGAGCGCGTCGTCCTCGATGGGCTTCACGTCCCCGCCCACCTTGGCGGCGGCGTCGTGAAGCTGGCGCACGATCTCGGCGCGGCGCTCGGCGAAGCTGGCGATCACCGCGCCCTCTTCCGCCATCTGGGCTGCGTAGCTGTCGGCGTCGCGGATCACCACCGGATGCGACGTCGCCTCGAAACGGTGGCCCTGGGTCTCGCGTCCGGCGGTGAGTCCCAGGGTGGAGATCGCCACCACCTGGTCGCCATGCAGCGCCACCAGACCATGGGCCGGGCGTACGAAGTTGACCGAACTCCAGCCATCGAACAGTTGATAGGTCATCACCTTGGGAATGGGCAATTTGCTTAACGCCTCGTCCAGGGCCTTCTGCAGGCCAGCGGCCAGAGTCGCGCCGGGCACCACGGTATCGAAGAACAGGGCCTCGTTCTTGCCATCGGGAGCGCGCTTGAGCTGCGGCAACACGCTGGCGTCCCGCCCCAGGGCGGCGAGTTTCTTCATCAACGCCGGAGTGGCTTCGCCCGCCGGGGTCAGGGCCACGTTCACCGGCATCAGTTTTTGGGTCACCGGCTTGTCGGCGGCGCGTTCGGCGACGATGGTCACGTGGGCAGCGAGGCGGCGCGGGGAGGCAAATGCGGTGATGCTGCCCTCCGCGGCGACCAGCCCCTGGGCCTTGAGGGAATCGGCCAGGGTAGCGGCGAAGGACTCGCCGAGTTTCTTCAGGGCCTTGGGTGGAAGTTCTTCTACGAACAGTTCAACCAGAAGATTTTGTGTAGTCATGTTCATGCCGCCTTCTTCTCGATCTGCGCCAGCACTTCCTCGGCCCAGGCGCGGGGCGCCATGGGGAAGCCCAGCCGCGCGCGGGAGTCCAGGTAGCTCTGCGCCACGCTGCGGGCCAGGTTGCGGATGCGGCCGATGTAGGCGGCCCGCTCGGTCACCGAGATGGCGCCGCGGGCGTCCAGCAGGTTGAAGGTGTGGGCGGCTTTCAGCACCTGTTCGTAGGCCGGCAGGGCCAGCTTGTTTTCCATCAGGTGCTTGGCCTGGCGCTCGTGGGCGGCGAAGGCGGTGAGCAGGAAGTCCACGTCGGAGTGCTCGAAGTTGTAGGTGGACTGCTCCACCTCGTTCTGGTGGAACACGTCGCCGTAGCTGACTCCGGGCGAGTACTCCAGGTCGAACACGTTCTCCACCCCCTGCAAATACATGGCCAGGCGCTCCAGGCCGTAGGTGATCTCGCCGGTGATGGGCTTGCAGTCGATGCCGCCCACCTGCTGGAAATAGGTGAACTGGGTGACTTCCATGCCGTTGAGCCACACCTCCCAGCCCAGGCCCCAGGCGCCCAGGGTCG
>CAIXFP010000265.1 GCA_903918705.1 uncultured Pseudomonadota bacterium | reverse complement strand
GCGATCAATCACCCACAGAGCAACCTGGCGGATTTCTATCGCGAAATGGGCGACATCTTTGCCGTGCCCCTGCGCCCGCACAATCGCTGGGGCGGCTTCAAGGCCCTGCGCGAAGTCTGGTTCGCGCATCTGGAGACCACCCGCCGCCGTCCCATCCTGCTCATCGACGAAGCCCAGGAAATGAGTCCGGCGGTGCTGTGTGAGTTGCGCCTGCTCGCCAGTGCCCGCTTCGATTCGCAGCCGCTCCTGTGTGTGGTGCTCGCCGGCGACGCCCGCCTGATCGAGAAGCTGCGCCGCGAGGAACTGATCCCGCTGGGCAGCCGCATTCGCACGCGCCTGGCCACTGAGCATGCGAGCCGCGAGGAATTGCAAGCCTGCTTGGGCCATCTCCTGGCCGGCGCCGGCAACGCCAGTCTGATGACCCTGCCTCTGCAACAGACCCTGTGTGACCACGCCGCCGGCAATTACCGCATCCTGACCACGCTCGCCGCCGAACTCCTCGCCGCCGCCGCCCAACGAGACCTGCCACAACTCAACGAGAAGCTTTACCTGGAGGTCTTCGCCCAACCCGAAACCCCTGCGCCACGCCGTGCGGCGTCCGCTCGCTGAACCACACGGAGATGACCATGCGACCCGATCCAACACCCGTTGAAATCCCCCTGCCTTCTCTTCCCGACGAAGCAGCCGTAGCGCTCCACGACTTCCTCAACGAAGTCCTTCTACGTTTCGAATCGCATTACTTCGCGCAGATTCATCGTTTCTGCGAGGACCAGTTCGCCAACAAACTCACCCCATCGCCACCACACCGCCCACCTTCGGGCGACGATCCGTTCTGATGTACACCTCAAACCCAACCACGCCGTCAGCATCCCTTGCACGCGGCGCTTTTACTTGCCTCCCTCACCTCCGCAAACCATCACCGTCTGCGAATAATAGAACATCAAATCGGGTGACCACACTCACGATCATCGAATACAGGGGCAGTAATTACCCGGTTGAGCGCTACATGGTGGCCGAGCAGATATCTGAAATCATCCGAAAGAGGCATGCCACGCAGCGCGATGCGATAAGGCGAAGATTCCAGGAGCAATCCGAGCAGGCCAGACTGGCGTTGCTTCCGTCCCAATCAAAACCAGTCAATACTGACTAGGCGCCTGTTGGGCACTTTCCCCAACTTGTTCATGTGTTTCAACGGCGTGTGCCCCCCCCACGTGTTCTATTTATGTACGGACAGGATCTCGCACGAATCCCCGGTGCAAACATAAAACGACCTTCCGCAGCCGCCATTCCACCGCCGACAAACTGTGCTATGAGTGTCCTTGGCGCGGAGGTGCTCCACCATTATCGCGCCGCAGTAAGGACATGGCAGATAGGCGACTATAGGTGGGGGGACATAAGAGGGATCAATTTCTGCATGCTCACAGTCCTTATAACGCCCTAAATATTTAGACAAATCCTCATGTTTTTCCCCGCGTAGTACCATGTCGATTGAACCAACATGCAGGCCGATTAGGATGCTCAATCCGTCTAGTTGGGAACTAACCCAGTGTTCCAGCACGGCCTTTTGTTGTTCCGTGAAGGGCACGTCCGCCTTTAGATCACCCGATTGGGCTGTCTCCAGTAGCACCTTGATATCCTCCCGTGTCCAATGGAAAAGATAATCCGGACTCAGCGTATCGATCGCGTCCCTAAGATATCTGCGGTGATCGGCGTCCTCCAGGCAACGCACCCCATCGACGCTGGTTTCCTTCATCCAGTGCCAGCCAAACGGCGTGCTCTTGTCGTTGCAGGTTAGCCCAAAATGGCGTGAGAGTTCCTGAAGGTCGCGTTCGACAGTTCGCTTGGTTACGGTGAAGCCATCGTTGTGCAAGCGGTCGATCAACTCCCGCGTGGTAATGCCGGGTGGTTTGCTCGGCAAATGCTGCATCATGCACCACAGCCTTGAGATGGTGTCGTGACTGGCTGCGTTAGGCATGTTCCTGTACCTCCTGAATCTCGCTCCATATGGGAAATCCACCGTAAGTACGCTTGCTGGCAATATCGGCCTCATTGGTGTGAACTTAAGGCGTTTTTTATGTGCTTTTCTAGGCACCGTCCTCATACAAACCCCATCACGTTTGGTCTAAAACCGCGCTTGAGCGAAGCTTCTTCTTCCAGCGCGCGAACAAAGTCTTCCGCAGCCGCAAAGCCGCACAGCCGGGCATGCCTGCCTGCGGCGGAGAAATCGCCGGGGGTGAGCATGGCCAGGCGTTCCAGGGGGCGCCTCAGTTCAGATCCCGGACCAGGTAGCGATAGCGATTTGCAATGCCGTTCCAACAGGGCCCATGCCTGTCCTGGCTTGAGGTAATCGAACCTGACTTTGACGTCAAAGCGGCGAAGCGCAGCCTGGTCCAGGTCTTGCATTAGGTTCGTGGTGGCGATGAATACTCCGGTGAAGCGCTCAAGTTGTGACAACATCTCGTTGACCAAGGTGATTTCCCAGCTGTTTCGGGCCAAGCTGCGTTCCTGCAGGAAACTGTCGACCTCGTCGAGAAGCAACAACGCACCTTCGTCCTTCGCATCCCGGAAGGCGCTGGCCAGGTTCCGCTCCGTCCCGCCCACCCACTTGGACATCAGGTCCGAGGCGCGTCGCACGTGTAGCGGCATCCCGATGGTTTTCGCCAGCCAGCGCCCGTAGGCGGTCTTCCCGGTGCCGGGTGGGCCATAGAGACAGATGCGACCTTCCTTTCGCGCTTCGATGCTGGCGAGCATGGCACTCATGTCTTCATTGGTATTTACTAGGGTGATGTCGTAGGACGGTTGTTGATCACTGTCCTTGGCTTTCTCCAGAGGTTCGTGTCCCTGCGCCACGAGGGTATTGCTGATGATCAGTTCCATGGCATGCCCGGCAGAATGATCGGATAAGGCGCTATTGATCACCCTGACAACACTGGCAGCGCGGGATATGACGGCAGGCGCCAACGTTTCGGCAGCCGCAATCCGGTCGATGGACTCCTGCGGCAACATGTCCCCGCAGGCGTCGAGAATGATCTGCCGGCGGACCTTTCTCGGCGGCACAGGCAACTCGATCAGCATATCGAATCGACGGATGAAGGCAGGGTCTAGCCCCTTAATCGTATTGGACAACCACAGGGTGGGCACGGCGTTCTGCTCCAGCATACGATTGAGCCATGCCTTGTTTTTCTGTGCGGTGCTCTTCTCCCCGAGCAGGTCTTCACCATCGTTGAAAACGTCTTCGGCTTCGTCGAATAGAATCATCGCCTTGCGGCCGGAGAAGAAGCATTGTGCTGCCCGGTATGCGCGAAATCGCTGCTTCCCGCTGACCGGGTCGCCATCGCTGTCCTCGCTGGATACCTCGAACAATTCACAACCAAGTTCACGTGCGAGGAGCCGGGCCAGTTGGGTCTTGCCGGTCCCTGGCGTTCCATGGACGTAGATATTGACCCCGGCGCGACGAGCTTCGATCGCCTGGCCAAGGTAAAGCCGCAACAGATCGCGTGACTCGGCTGCGTGTTCGAACTGGGACATTTCCAGAACGGGAGAGGCACTTGGAACCACGATATCCCTGAGCATGCTGATTGGGTTTTCGTCAGGACTGAGCATGCGGTTGGCGAAGGATTCGGAGATCAGATCCAGTTTCCCTCGCAAGTTGAGTATGGGGTTGTTGTCTACCGTAACAAGTCCAGCCCTTGCCAGAATGCCTTGGTTGGACAGTGCCTTGCGTGCATCTTCTTCTGGAATTTCGAGTAGCACTGACAGTACATAGTGCAGATGGGCGCTGACCAGACTGCTTCCCAGAAGATCTGCCGTGTCATCAAGCAACCTGTTTCGATGAATCGTGATGGCAAATTCCAGAATCCGTCTTTCGGCAAGGCTCAAGCCGACTGTCTGGCTCAGCTTGTCGATGTTTGCACGCAATGCCGGATCACACTCTGCCCAGCCTATGTTTCGTTC
>CAIXFP010000264.1 GCA_903918705.1 uncultured Pseudomonadota bacterium | reverse complement strand
CAGGAATTGCCGGGTGCGCGGATGGGGTTCTGCCTCGCCTAGTGACTCATCCAGTTCTAGACCGGCATGTTGGCGTTCCTCCCGAAAGCGATCTCGGACCGCCTCAAAAAGCGGTATGGGCATGGGAAGATCTTTCTTGAGCGCGTATTCGACCACGGAGAAGGGATGGGCGGCGTTGGCGCCCAGGTCCGAGGCGCTTTTGAGAATGCGATAGACCTTGGAAGCTTCGGCCAGGTGCTGCGGGTGATCGCGGCCATCCAGCCGGACACCTGAGCCTTTCACCTCGTCAGGATCAAAGCCACACAGCAGCAAGGCGGCTTCGCGAAAGCTCCAGGTATCGAGCTTGGACCAGAACGTGTAGTCGAGTTGTATTGGATCCTGCATGGTCGTCTCCCTGCTGTGGTCGTTGCGCAGTCAGTGGCCAGGGGTCGGAATCACCACGACTTCGTTCCCGCAATCGCCTAAAGGCGTCGGAAGCGCAGTCGCCCCAACGCGGCATCCTGGATGGCGCACGCCAAGGTATGTGACGGAGCCCACGAACCCCCTTGCGCAACAAATCGAGATGTGGCGTCAACAACTCTGTCGTTGCTTTCGGAAACAGACGGCACGGGTGCCAATGCGGTTTCGGCCAGGGCAAATTGCTGCCGGACAAATCTGCTTGAGTCGATGCGTCCATTGCCATCGATAGCGGGGATGGCAAACGTGCTACGGACGACGCGGACCGGAACGCGGTCAACGACCTCAACGACAACGTCTGCCATACGCACGCGTTGTCCCGCGAAGTCGGGTAAGGGATGGCTGGCCGGATCTCGCAGCATCCGGTCAAACCTCGCGTTCGCCAGGTGGCAGAGGGTGCCGTCTTCAGCGATGAGGAATCGGCGGCAACACAAGCTCATGGATGTCCGTGCCTTAGCAACTGTGGCGCTCGCAACGCGTGCTTCTCGCGCCTGAAGTCCGCGATGTAAAAAAGCGTGAAGTCATTCTTTGTATTTTCGCTGGCAGGGAGATAAGCGCTCGCTACGGTGCCCCCTATCCAATCGAGTGGCTGAGAAGCCGCCAGTATCACCTCAAAAGGGCAGCGATGAATGGGAAGTGCTCGGGTCATGGTGACGTGCCAGGCCATATTATTGCGAGATCAGAGCCGTTGAAGGAGCGAGGTGCAGCAGGACTACCGTTATTCGGCAGCTTGAAGAGACTAGGTCGCCGATCCGCGTAATCGACGCGTTCCCGCAATTCCTTGCCGACTTTGAAGTGCGGCTGGCATTTCGCCGGAACCTGGAAAGGCTCTCCAGATTTTGATACCTGCTTTGTCGGGGAGGTCGATAGCTCAGTGCGAAGCTCCCGAATCCCCGGATTTCGAAGCGATCACAGCGGGCGAGGGCGCTGGAGAGGGAATCCAGGATCAGGGACACCGATAGTTCCGCATCCTTGGGGGTGAGCGCTATGGTGCAAGCAGCAAGCCGGTCGATGAGGTCGGAACGACTCATCGGCGAAATATAGCGCAATTAGCTCACGTATCGACAACTGCCATCCGCGCTGGCGTAGGCGGCGGCTTGGCTGCGAGCGGCGTCACTAGCCAGGCAGCATCCGGGGGTGATTCTTCACTGAGACCGTGATATTGTCGACGACGTCCGTAATTGGACAGGCATTTGCAATGGGTCCACAAATGGACTATCTTGGCATGACACGCCATTCCGATGAAGGAGGAAGCTATGTCTTCCTTGGCTCATGCCACACAGACAAGCACCCCACCGACCAACAAGTCCATGTCCGCTGCCGGCCTGCGCGCGTTTTTCAACATCGCCAGTAGCTGGGGTCTGAATACTGAAGAACAGATGGTGCTTCTGGGCGCCCCCGGCCGCTCCACCTTCTTCAAATGGAAGTCCGCACCTGAAAGCGCTGATCTGAAGCGGGACACGTTGGAGCGTCTGTCTTACATCCTGGGCATCTACAAGGCCCTGCAGATACTGTTGCCGGATGCGATAGCTGCGGACGCCTGGGTGAAGAAGCCCAATACGGCCCCCTTGTTCGGCGGCAAGAGCGCGTTGGACCGTATGCTGGGCGGGAACATAGGCGATCTGCTGGCCTTGCGGCAGTACCTCGATGCCCGGCGTGGGGGTTGGGCTTGACCTATCCCGGCATCGTGCTGGACTGGCATCCTGCTTATCGCGTCATCCCTACCCGCTTTCCTGCCATCGGCTTGTTCGATCGGGTGGCCAGGCCCGAGGACTTTGATGCCCTCTATGCGCTGGAAGCTATGACCAATGATCGCCTACGGGACGAGGTAGGGGAGATCAGTCTTGTCCCGGTCGAGGAGCGCCTCTACGGCCATGGCAGCAGCCCCATCATGGCGGCCTTCACCCACCTGAACCCGCAGGGAAGCCGTTTCAGTGATGGAACCTATGGGGTTTTCTACTGTGCCCAGGAAAAGGCAACCGCCATCGCGGAAACCCGTTATCACTCCACCTTGTTCATGGGCGCCACCAATGAGCCTCCCATGCGCCTGCAGATGAGGCTTTACACGGTGGAGGTAGCAGGCGAGGCGGCGGATCTGCGTCAATCTGCCCTTGCCGAGCCACGCATCACTGATGCGGATGACTACAGCTATGCCCAAGGTCTGGGTCGCAAGCTTCGGGCCAAAGGGACACTGGGCATCCTCTATCCGTCTGTTCGCAAGCCAAGCGGTGAATGCCTGGCAGCCCTACGAACGGGGATACTGAGCAACTGCCTTCATGATGCGTATCTCGAATACAACTGGGATGGTCGAGGTATCGACGTGGTTTTCCAGGTTTCCCAGTTGTGACTGCACGCAGTGCTGGGATGCCGCTGCTCGGGCAATGAGTGTCTTCTGAGAGGCGATTGTTGAACAGTTTCTAGTTGGCCAAGTGCCGATGTTCGCACCTCCTACAGTCTGTGCGGCGCCAGACAGACACGGGCCGTCAGCAGTGGCTGAATCGGCTGACTCCGTTGTGTTGAGAGAAAGGGATCCCGATCATGCCCAAGCTGTCCACGCAAGAGCGAAACGCCTTGCCGGCACGGCAGTTCGCATTTCCTGCGCAACGCAAGGAACCGTTGGAAAACGCCAGCCATGTTCGCAATGCCATCGCGCGATTCGATCAGGTGCAGGGCGTGAACGATGACGAGCGTGACGAGGCCTGGCGGCGCATCGTTGCCGCCGCAAGCCGGTACGGCGTGGAGTTGCACGAGGCGGGCTGGCGCGAGCTGTTCACTCGACGCACTGGAGTCCCGCCGTGACGAGTTCGGTAAGCGACAGACACCCTGGCAAGATGAGCGACCGCTGAGGCCGAGGACGTGACCGCCGGCCTGCGCTGGTGGTCGGCGGGTGTATGACACCAAGCAGCCCTTCAGCCTGAAGACAGTAGCTGCGGCCATTTAGACGTACCCTGGAGTGGTACCCGCCTCGTAGCTACACCGTATTTCATTCCCCCACTGACAGCCGTTCCCGCAACTTCGACCAACGACGCTCGACCTGCTTGCCCTTAACCGCCATGGCGAGCGCCCTTTTCTGACCGACCAGCACGACAAGCCTCTTGCCACGGGTGATGCCTGTATAAATCAGGTTGCGCTTCAACATCATGTAGTGCTGCGTCGATACTGGGATAACGACCACCGGATACTCCGAGCCCTGCGATTTGTGGATAGTTGTCGCGTAGCACAGCGCCAGCTCATCGAGTTCGCCGAAGGGGTAACGGACGGCGCGGCCATCGAACGCGACCTCCAACTCTTCCTCCTCCCGGTCGAGGCCGCTCACAAAGCCGATGTCGCCGTTGTAGACATCGCGATCATAGTTGTTCTCCATCTGCATTACCTTGTCCCCCACGCTGAAGGCGTAGCCAAACTTCTCTACGCTATGCTCGCCGGGTGGATTGAGGGCTTCCTGCAAGGACTGGTTGATGCCTCTCGCGCCGGTCACCCCGCGATTCATCGGGCAGAGCACCTGGATATCGCGCACGGGGTCGATGCCGAACTTCCTCGGCAAGCGGGTCTTAACCAGGTCCACAACTGTGGCGGCAATGGTCTCGGGTTCTTCCGCCGACACGAGATAGAAATCCGACTCCTCGCCCTTCGCCGGGAAGGTTGGAAGTTGGCCATGATTGATCTGATGTGCGCTGCGCACGATGCGCGAGGTAGCGGCTTGACGGAATACTTCGGTGAGTCGGATGACGGGCACACAGCCTGATTCGATCATGTCCGCCAGGAACTGACCCGGCCCAACCGAGGGTAGCTGATCCACATCGCCGACGAAGATCACGGCGGAGCGGCTGGCCACCGCTTTCAGGAGTTGGTTCGCCAGCGGCACGTCGATCATGGAACATTCATCGGCGACCAACAGATCACAATCAAGCGGTGAATCCTCATTGCGTTTGAACTGCCCGTTGATGGGATTGACCTCCAGCAGCCGATGGATGGTCTTCGTTTCCAGACCTGTTGATTCAGATAGGCGTTTGGCGGCCCGGCCGGTTGGAGCGCAGAGCAGGGGTTTGACCTGCTTGGCGCGCAGGATAGTCAGGATGGAATTGACCAGGGTCGTCTTGCCTACGCCGGGGCCACCGGTGATGACCAGGAGCTTGGAAGACAGGGCGAGGCGGATCGCCTCCTTCTGACTCGCCGCGAGATCAATCGCCAACTTCAGTTCTACCCAGGGGATTGCCTTGTCCGCCTCGAACACCGACCACAGTACTGAACCCCTGCCTGAGTCGTGCCACCTGCGCGGCGATGGACCGCTCAGCCTGATACAACGTCGCTAGGAAAACACAGGGCTTACCATCAACCGTGTCGGGAATAACCACCTCAGCCGCGATTTCCTGGCCGATGGCCTCCTCGATCACTGTCGAGGGGATTTCAAGTAATTTGACGGCCAGGGCAACCAGTTCCGCATAGGGCAGGCCGCAATGCCCTTGAGAGGCCGCTTCGGCGAGCGCGTAGGACACGCCGGCCTGGGCACGAAGGGGGGAATCTCTGGCGATGCCGATCTTCTGCGCGATAGTGTCGGCGGACAGAAAGCCGATGCCGCGAATGTCGCTAGCCAGGCGGTAGGGATTCTCTGAAACCACCGCGATGGCGTCCTGGCCATAGGTCTTGAAGATGCGCACGGCACGCGAGGTGGAGACGCCGTGAGCATGGAGAAAAACCATAATCTCCCGGATGATCTTCTGGTCGGCCCAGCCGGAAGTGATTTTCTTCGCTCGCTTCTCGCCGATGCCGTCGATATCCCTGAGTCGCTCAGGGGAACGTTCGATGACATCGAAAACTCCAGCGCCGAAAGCCTTGACCAACCTGCCGGCGTAGACTGGGCCGATGCCTTTGACCATGCCGGAGCCGAGGTAACGCTCGATGCCGGTCAAGGTGTTCGGGGGAGAAACCTTCACGAACACTGCGCGGAATTGGCGGCCGTGATCACGGTCAGTGACCCAGTTGCCGGACGCCGAAGTGTATTCACCTGGTGTCACGGTCGGGGTGTGGCCGATCAGCGTCACCAACTCCCGCTCCCCCTTGACCTTGAGGCGCAGGACGCAGAAGCCGTTTTCCGGGTTGTGAAAGGTGACCCGCTCGACCAGGCCGGACAGGTGGTCCAGGGGCTTATTCTGTGGATCAGGCATCGAGGCGACGGCGGGTTATGCGCTTGTCAAGGTGCGGCCACTTCGACATTCGGAAACCACGCAGCCGAATCGGCTCAAGGTGCCAACCCTCAATGCAACAACGCTGCCATGCCGCAGCATTTCTTGAACTTCTTGCCACTCCCGCATGGACAGGGGTCATTACGTCCAATCTTCGGATGCGTGCGCTGAATAGTTTTGGCAACGGACCTTTCGTAGGTGGCTTGCCGGTAAGGCAGCCAGTAGCGGTAGATTGCTGTCACGGAGGCGGGAATCTGTTGCGTAATTGCCTCGCGCTGTTCGGGCCGAAGCGTCAATGCCTGGTCTTCCTCGCTTAGATCATCCTCGCCTAACAGGCGAATAGGGCGCATCCATTCAGACCCTTGTGGGTCGTCAAACAGGGGTTGCCAGTCTTTCCGGCAAAGCTCAAGTCCCTGCATGAAGCCATACGCCCACATCTCGCCGTCGAAATATTCGAGGGACTCATCTTCCAGGGTGTAGGCATTGAACAGAGGCTCATGCGTATCCGGATCGTGCTTGAGGCTCCATACGATGCCGTTGTAGTGACGCATGACCAGATCCATGATGTGTTGCGCTTGCTCTATCGTCTCAAATGCGGGGGCATCCTCTTCCTTGCTACCCCAGATGCCGTGATACCACTGGCTAAGATTTAACGTCGTCGGCCCAATGATGGTGGCGGTCAGGTATCCATCAAGGCAGTCAAATGCCATCGTTTCGTCCGAAGCGGCATCAGACATCAGGAAGTCATTCAGCTCGTCGATTTCCTCTACAGATAACGGGGTTGCCATGCGTAGTGGGGCGGCGGCTTGTTCAAATTGCCTATCTACGGGAGGCGCGGAGGGCTCACCAATCAAGGCGCCGATGCCTTCTTCACGGATTGCCTCCAAGACGGCGTCCAAGGCTTCCTGATCGGTTGCAAACTCCTCGTCCCATACCGTCGAGTTGTCGAATTTATCCACCACTTCGAGAGTCCAGCCGGTATCCGGTAAACGATAAATCTGAATTTCGACAGATGCGTCGCCCTCAGTGAACGTGCGCTGCAATGGCGAGTAGATCAGGACGAGATCATCGTTCATGAGGTCTCTCTAACTTTGTGGGGAGGGCGTGCTATCGGTCTGGTCAGTTTTATGCGCTTCACGCTTCGCCCCAGGATCAAGCGTTGAGCAACACGCCGGCGGCGAGCATGAATCCGCTCAGGCCGTTGATTGGTTTCGGTCGCCAGGGACATAGGGAATCAGGCCCTGCTGAAAGGCTGCACGCTGTAGATCAATCGGGGCCTTCCGGATGTCAATCGTGAGACCGTTGACGATCAGCATCCAGACCAAGGGGTTGTCCGCAAGGCGGCTAGGCAGGGTCCAGTCGGGTGATGCTGGCCCCATCTTGAGAAGATTCCGTATCTCCCTGGATTTGTTCTGGCCGGTACTCACGGCGACCCCGAAAAACTCGCAGATGGTGCTCGTCCTGCAATAAGGTGTCTGGGACGGATCGTCAAGGAAATTGACGCGGCCAACTGCGAGCACGGCTGCGGCAGCCCAGACGTTCTCCTTGCCATTCAGCAGCGGCGAAGGGCGCTTCCTGGCGAGAGTAGCTACCAGCCGGCAGCTCATCTGAAGGTATTCGTCGTTCAGGTGCTGTGCGGAGAATGCGCCGATCAAGTTGGTGATGGCGGCATACTTCTCTGCCAAGGCTTGGGGGACTCTTTCAGTCATGGCTGTAACGCGCGGGAGAGGGCGGTCAGGAAGGTTGATTGTCCCAGATTGAAGCAAGCGGCGGGTGTACAGCGCCATGCACCCTCTGTCGTGGATGTCGGGTGTAGGCCATACACCGGCCGACTGGCCGTGACTCTTGGGCGACGGGTCGTCGACCACAGCAACCAGTCGGTGCAGGGCTGCCAAGTACCGTGAATGTCGGCTTTGAGCTGGCACCATTGTCGGGCAGCTCCCGGCCAGGAAGCGACCGTGGCTAGGCGGAATAAACGCAGTGTTGGGCGTCTCCTGTCTGCCACTTCGCTGACGTTGAAGTCGAACTCCTCCAGTCGCACAAGAGAAATCTGTGACAACAGTCCACTTCGGCCCGCAATCACTGGTGTCGATGGCTCGTGTGGTAATTCGCTCAAGGATTGAGATGCAGCGGCACATGCGGGCCGCTGAAGATGGTGAAACCAGGCTGGTGATGCGCTATCAAGGTATCAACGTCGGGGAGGTCACGAGCGTCGTAGCCATAGACTTCTTCCAGCAACCTGCGGGTACCTTCGAGAAATGCCGCGCTCGCGGTCGGCGCGCAGCGGATTGGCAAGAAATCGCGGTAGCCTGGCGGTGAACAATGCAGCCAGCGACAAAAGGCATCCGAAACCACCGCGCAATCGAATGGCACATCCTTGCCGTCGTCGGCGTGAAGGAATTCGTACAGCCAGCCCCAGGCTGCCGTGTTGCACAAGGCCTCTTCCATAAGGATGCAACTTCCCCAGCGTCCCGGAGCCTGCAAATACCTGCTCTCCGAAACAGGTGTGCCAAACGAGAATTCCATCAGGCAACACAAATCCTCCACATAGGCGTGGCAGACCTCGTGAGCGAGCAACAGGAAGATGGACGCCATGGCTAATACCTGGACCGGCTGATCCGGACAGAGATTCTGAATATCGCTGGTCAACCTGGCGATACCGCGCTTGAGGAGGTGGATGCCGTACTCGTCGCCGCGGAGGTTGTGGGCCGGTATGTACCAGGCGAGATATTCGATGCCGGTGTTCTCCAAGCCCTCGATGGGGCCGTCATAGAGAGGTTCATCCACACACCGCTCGCGCAGATCCCAGATGGGCTGAGGTACTTTTCCCTGCGAAGTTGCTCGGTGCTGCAACAACTGCGTGGCAAGCATTGGCAGATCCTCGATCAGTGCCAAGAAAGACGGGTTGCGGAGGTTGTACTGAAGATGCCACCGAAGATCCCTGCCGAGGTCCAGGTAATACGGTAGTGAGCCATCCCAACCTCGGGCACGTACCGCGTTGTTGCCGGGCAAGATGAATTTCTCGGCGAAGGGAACGAGAAGGCGGCTGGGTGGTATTGCGGACATGGTGGATTCCTACTTGAATATATCTGGCTTGATAAAACTGACCCGGTCAACCCAGTTCGAGCCGCACCGCGCCCCCCGACACCGGGAAAAACAACCAGCTTTCCAGAACCGGTTTGCTCGTCGCCTTCTCCACCGCATCACGATAGGCGGCCAACTGGCCTGCATGCTGATGGGCGATCGCATCCCACTTGTCCGCCCCCTGGGGATTGGATTTGTGGTCGAGCAGAATCCAGCCTGCCAGCGTCTCCAGCAACAGATCCATTCTTCCCTGCATGACCTGGCCGTTCTCCAGGAGCGACTCCACCGGTAGCTCGGCATGGCGCCGGGCCTCGGGCCAGCGTGCGGCCAGCCAGGCATCCAGGGCGGCGATCTGCCCCAATACCGACTTGGCGGTCACGGCATCGCTTACGCCATGACCTACCAGAATTCCTCCCACTTCCTCCTCGCACAGGGGCGCCCCGGGGTCGGTCATGGCCGCCGCGATGCATGCGTGGAGGGCGGTGCCGAGCCGCTCCATGTCGACGCCTGCGGCGAGTTGAATCCGTTCGCCGATGCGCACCTGCTCGACCACCTTGCAGGGGGCCGGTGCGACGGCGGAGGGGTTGAAGGCCAAGGGTAGCCTGGGGGTAAGCGCTTCAGGGGTAGGGAACCAGTAGAGAGGTTGAATGACGGCCGCCTCCGGACCGGTCGCTTCGGCCGGGTCCAGTTTCCAGTAGAGGCTGTCGATCTGCTTGCCGGCGGGGGGCTTGATCGCGTTGCCCGGTTCTTCCGGCAACAGCCACGGCGCTTCCAGGGTGTCCAGCCATTCGCCGCTGAGGCTGCGGCTGGAGCGGGCGAGGATCAGCAAATCGCGGGCGCGGGTCATGCTGACGTAAAGTAGCCGTTTGGCCTCCTCGACCGCTGCCGACCGGAAGCGCTGCGCCGCCTCGCTCAGTGCGATTTCGTCGGCGATGGCGACCTTGCTCTGCTTGCCGAAAGGCCACGGCCAGTAGCGGATGAAGCGGTCCTGGAGCGGTGCCTGGACCTTGATGGCGCCGCGCGAGGCAGCGGAAATTCCCCAAAACCGGTCCTTCAGGTCGGCGCTCAGGTCGGTGAGGATCACCACCGGCCATTCCAGGCCCTTGGCGGCGTGATGGGTCATGACTTTCACGGCGTCGATGGCTGGTAGCGCCAGGGCATCCTGGCCGGTGGCCGCGGTATCTCCCAGCCAGAGAATCAATCCAGAAATGGACGCGGCATGCTGGGCGCTGCGGCAGTCGTCCTCGTATTGGGCGGCCAGGTCCAGCAGGGCTTCGAGGTTGGCCAGGCGGGTGCGCGCCACGGCCACCTCCTGCTTCCAGCGCAGCACCCGGCTGGGCAGGTCGCACTGGGTGAGCACCTGTTGCAGTGCCTCGCGCGGCGCCAGCAAGGGCAGAGCGGCGCGCATCTGCGCCAGGGTGGCAAGCAGCGGATGGTCTGCTTCCCGCCAGGTCTCGCGGGCGCCCCCGGCTTGCAGGTGGCGCAGGCGATCCAGCAGCCAGGTTTCCGGCTCGGTGCCATCGGCCAGGGCGATGATTTCCGCCGAGGCGATGGTGTCCGACGGGTCGTTGAGCCGCCGCAGGCAGGCCATCGCCAACGTGGCTTCCGGGGTGGCCAGCAGGCCGGGCTGGGCGGTGGCGGTGGGAATCCCGGCGGCACGCAGACTGCCGGCGATTTTCAGCACGTTGTCGTTGAGACGGCAGAGGATCGTGATGTCGCCCAGGCGCATTGGTTGCGTGGTCTTGGTTTCCGGGTCGAGAACCTGGGTGCCGGAGGCCAGCAGTTTCTGGATGCCGGACACCAGCGCCACCGCTTCCTGGTCCTTGTTCTTGCCGCCCAGCAGCCAGTTGCCGAACACGGGGCCCTCCAGCAGTTCCGCACGTTTGGCTTTGAGCCGGATCGCCCTGGCCTCCATCGAATTGGTGAAGGCGTGGGTAAACACTTCATTGACCAGGCGCACCAGGTCCGGGCGCGAACGCCAGGAGTCGCCGAGGATTTCTGGTTCATGGCCCCAGCCGCGCACCGCTTGTAGCACTGCCTCCATCAGGGCGGTATCGCTGCCCCGGAAGCCGTAGATGGCCTGCTTGATGTCGCCCACCCAGATGGTCTCGCGGGCGAATTTCGCGAGTTTGAGAAACAGGGCCAACTGGATCGGGCTGGTGTCCTGGAATTCATCCACCAGCAGCAACTCCATCTCTTCCTTCAGGGTGGCGGCCACCTCGGGTTGCTCCAACACTTTCAGCAACAGGCGTTCCTGATCGGTAAAGTCCACCACGCCCATTTCGCGTTTGCGTTCGGCATAGAACGCCAGGGCCTGGGCGCAGAGATCGAACATCTGCTCCAGGTAAGCGGTAATGTCAGCATGCAGGCTGGGATGTTCCGCCACACGCGCAGCAAGGACGTTGATCGGTTCGGCCAGCGGGTGCGCAGCCTTCTCCGGCAGGGCCTTGGCGAGCTTGAACCACTCACTCCAGGGCAAGTTGCCGCTGGTCAGGCCGCGTTCCACCTCCTCGACCAGGTGCAGATAGTCCTTGGAGTTCTTCTTCCCTCCTTCCGCCAGCACGGAAAGCGCGGGCAGGTACTTGGCGATGGCCGCAAGCAGGGCCTGAGTCAGATTCTGCTTCGTCAGCTTGGGAAAGTGGCCCAGCAGATCGGCCGCGTTCGCGGCGCCGAAGGCCGCCATGTCCTCCGGGGCGATGTCGTTGGCGCGAGCCTGGTTGATGAGCTCGTGCAATTCCTCGCGCCAGTCCTCGATGCCCAGGCGCTGGGTGAGGGTCCAAAGCGCGCCCACCTGCGGGCCGTCCAGTACCGAATCGATGGCCTGTTTCACTAGCAAAGCAGCCTGGCCTTCCTCCAGCACCTGCTGCTGGGTGGCCAGGCCGGCTTCGAAGGCGAAGCGCTCCAGCAAGCCACCGCACACGCTGTTCACGGTGCCGATGCGGGCCTGGCCCATGGCATTGGCCAGGCGTTGCGCGCCCTGCTGGAGCAGGTGGGAACGCACCCGCTCGCGCAGTTCGGTGGCCGCCTTCTTGGTGAAGGTGGTGGCGATCACCCCGGCCGGACTCAGGTCACCCGCCGTCAGCTTCTCGTAAAGAATCTGGGTCAGTCGGTAGGTCTTGCCGCTGCCCGCTCCGGCGCTGATGAAGTGGATGTTGCCGGTCATGGTTCAGTCCTCCCAGCCGGCCAAGGCCAGATAGTCGTTGTAGTCTTCTTTGAGCAACTGGGCGGTGAGGCCGGCCTCCGGGAAGGCCGATTCCTCGGATTCCTCGACGCCCTCCAGCGTCACTTCGACCTGGCCGGCGTCCAGTTGGGCGCGCCGCCATTTCCAGGTTTCGACGAATCGTAGCCAGAGTCCCT
>CAIXFP010000263.1 GCA_903918705.1 uncultured Pseudomonadota bacterium | reverse complement strand
TGCTCACTGGACTTGCTGATGTCCTTGACGGTGATGAGACCCTTGAGCTCAAAAGCGTCGTTGACCACCACCAGACGCTCCAGGCGGTGTTTGTGCAGCAAGGCGACAATCTCCTCCTTGCTTACGCCTTCCTTCACGGTCACCAGCTTTTCGCGCGGGGTCATGATCTCGCGCACCAGGTGATCGAGATTGGTCTCGAAGCGCAGGTCGCGGTTGGTGACTATGCCCAGCACACGGCCGCCTTCGTCCACCACCGGCAGGCCGGAAATATGGTAACGGCGGGTGGTTTCCAGCACATCGCGCACGCTCATGTCGGGCGTGATGGTGATGGGTTCCTTGACCACGCCGGATTCATAACGCTTGACCCGAGCCACCTCGGCGGCCTGCTGCGCCGCTGTGAAATTCTTGTGGATGATGCCGATGCCGCCTTCCTGGGCCATGGCGATGGCCATGGGCGCCTCGGTGACGGTATCCATCGCGGCGGAAAGTACCGGGAGATTCAGGGAGATGGTCCGCGTGAGCTGGGTCCTCAGGCTGACATCGCGGGGCAGAATCGAGGAATAAGCGGGGACGAGCAGGACGTCGTCGAAGGTAAGCGCTTTCTGGAGAATACGCATTTGATTGAAACCTTTACGCGCAAAACCGCATTATACCGATGCGACCGCCCCGCAAGAAGCCGAGATTCGGCCCGTATCTCAAGCCCATCGCCGGACGGTCCAGGATTGACCAGAATCCAAGTACGGTTTCCGCCTGCCTTGACCCCCTTGTCCGGCCTGCTAGGCTGGGATCGTTGCCTGTCACACGGGCGACATGAAACACCTCACCACCGTACCAAACACCACCCCCCGCTGCATTACTCTCACAGGAGGTTGAATATGCCGACTACCTGGATCATGGTCGCCAACGCCAGCCAGGCCAAGTTGTTCGCCAACCACGGACCTAACAAGGGGTTGCATTTCGTCAAGGAACTGTCGCACCCGGAAAGTCGCGAGAAGACGTCCAATCTGGTCAGTGATCGTTCCGGCTCGCATACCGGAACCGGGCATGGCGCGTTCGTGCAGGCCACTGATCCAAAACACCACGAAGCGGAGCGTTTCGCCCAGGAAGTCACTCGGGAACTGGACGATGGTCGTTTGAACAACGCCTACGACCGACTCATCCTCGTGGCCTCGTCGCCCTTCATGGGGCTGGTAAACAGCCGGCTGCCCGAGCTGGTAAGGAGCAAGCTATCGGAGATCATCGACAAGGATTACACCCGTCTTCCGATCAAGGATCTGGCGGGTCACCTACAGAGTTACGTGTACCTATAGCAGGGGCCAACAACCCATCTGCTCATACAGCGCTCCCCCGGAGCGCAAACTGGAACGAACCAGTATGAAATCCCGCGCGGGCCAGCGTATCGGCGCCAGCGCGGGATTTTCCATTTCCGGGCTGCAATCGGCGCGGCGCAGCAGCGTGATGTGAGGCACGTAAGCGCGGCGATCGAAGGGAATACCGGCTTCCGTCAGGCGCGCTTCGAGTTGCCGCACCAATTCCCGCAAGGCGGGCGGCGCATCGCTGGTGCCAAGATGGGCGACACGGTTGTGCCGCCAACAATCGGTCCGATCGAACTGCACCTCAAATCTAGGCACCGCAACCGCGGCGGCGGCGGTTAAAACATCCGCCAGTCGCTCACCGCCGATCTCACCGATGAACACCAGAGTGAGATGGATGGTTTCCGCGCGGGTGCGGCCGCCGCCGCGCACGGCGTGCAGCCTGGCGGTGGCGGCATCCAGCCTGGCCCTGACCCCCGGATCAGGCCAGAGCGCGAAGAACAGCCGCATTCTTTCCGCATTCATGCCATTTCAATGAGACAGACCGCTTCGGCGGCGATGCCCTCGCCGCGGCCGGTGAAGCCCAGATTCTCGGTGGTGGTGGCCTTAACGTTCACATGATCAACCGCCACACCCAAATCCGTAGCGATATGTTCCCGCATGCTCGGAATGTGGGGTGCCATGCGCGGCGCCTGGGCGATGATGGTGGCGTCGACGTTGCCGGTGGCCCAGCCGCGAGCGCTCAGTAGGTCGCCCACGTGGCGCAGCAGTTTGCGGCTGTCGATGCCCTGGTATTGCGGGTCGCTGTCGGGAAAATGTTTGCCGATGTCGCCCAGACCGGCCGCGCCCAGCAGTGCGTCGCAGATGGCGTGCAACAGCACGTCGGCGTCGGAATGGCCGAGCAGGCCACGGGTATGGGCGATGTCGACGCCACCCAGGATAAGTCGGCGCCCTTCAGCAAAGGCGTGGACGTCAAAACCGTGGCCGATACGGAAGTTCATTGCAGTTCCTTGTGCATGCTGCGATGGGGTATGCCCGCATCGAGAAATTCCGGGCCTATGCAGTCAAATCCGGCACGGCGGTAAAAAGGGATGGCGTGGGTCTGGGCGGACAGGTTCGCCTGGCTCAGCCCGGCCGACCGGGCCGCCGACAATGCCGCTTCAAGCAAGGCGCTGCCTATGCCCTGGCCGCGCCTGTCGCGTTGCACGGCCATGCGTCCGACACGGCCTTCCGGCGACAACCGGACGATACCGACAACCAAGCCCGGCGTTACAGCTACGAACCATAGGCAACTTGAATCTATGGACTCCCATTCAAGGGACTCGGGCACCCCCTGCTCGTCTATGAACACCGCACGCCGCAACCGGGCGATCGCCTCCTCGTCCTGCTGCCAATTGGCCGGTCGAATCAGGAAATCGGGGCGATGTGTAGGCATGGGACGGTTAAAATGGCGCGCTTTCAAGATCGAGTTTGCCATGAAAGTCTACGGCATCCCCAATTGCA
>CAIXFP010000262.1 GCA_903918705.1 uncultured Pseudomonadota bacterium | reverse complement strand
TGACCGGCTCAGCCTGGGCGGTGAGCGAGGCCATGTCCATGTCGGCCACGGCGATGATCACCACGCCCCCCGTGGCTTCCCGGCAGGAGAGGATGAGGGCGTTGGCGCCGAGCGCATCGCGGACCTGGCGCAAGGCTTCGCGGGTATTGGGGGCGTAGAACTTTTTGATCATGCGCCACTACCGATCAGGGAAACGATGCGGATGCTCTTGCCGTCCGGGATCTCGGCATGCGAAAAAACCTTGAGGCCGGGTGCCGAGCGGCGCAGGAAGCGCGCCAGGACAGGTCGGATGGCGGGAGGGGACAACAGCACTGCGGGTTGTCCCGCGGACTCCTGCTGCTCGACCGCTTTGACGGTGTCGCGAACCAGCCGTTCGGCTAGTCCCGGCTCCAGTCCGACGCCAGTTTCACCACGGGCGCCGAGGGCCTGCATGAGGATGTGCTCAAGGTTAGGCTCCAGGGCCATCACCTGCAATTCCTGCGCTCCTCCAAAGGTTTCGTGGATGATAGCACGGCCCAGCGCGACCCGAACCGCGGCGGCGAGTTCGTCCGCGTCCTGGGTGGCGGCAGCCTTTCGGCCAGGGTTTCGAGGATGGTGCGCATGTCGCGGATATGGACCTGTTCCTCGAGCAGGTTCTGCAGCACCTTCTGCAGGCTGGCGATGGGCAGGGCCTTGGGGGTGAGGTCCTCGACCAGTTTGGGGTAGGACTTGGCCATGTGGTCGAGCAGTTGTTGCGTCTCCTCGCGCCCGAGCAGTTCCGGGGCATGCTCGTTGATGACCTTGGTGAGATGGGTCGCCACCACCGTGCCGGCATCGACCACGGTGTAGCCATAGGTCTGGGCCAGGTCGCGCTGCGCGGCGTCTATCCATACCGCCGGCAGGCCATAGGCCGGATCGACGGCCGCCTGGCCGGCGACGGTGGACATGACCCGGCCGGGATTGATGGCCAGGAACTTGCCGGCCAGGGCCTCGCCCTCGCCGACGGTGACGCCCTTGAGGGTGAAGCGGTAGGCGTTGGGCTTCAACTGCAGGTTGTCGCGGATGTGGACGGCCGGGACCACGAAGCCCAGGTCGCCGGCGATCTTCTTGCGGATGCCGCGTACCCGGCGCAGCAGTTCACCGTCCTGCTGACGGTCGACCAGCGGTACCAGGCGATAGCCCACCTCCATGCCCAGCCGGTCCACGGGCGAGACGTCGTGCCAGCCGACCTCGACCGGCTCCTCGACCGGCACCGGCGTGGCGGCCTCCAGCGCGGCCTGTTCGGCGACGACACGGCGGTTCTGGGTCAACCAGTAGGCCGAGCCGCCGAGCAGGCCGCCGACCAGCAGGAAGGAGAGGTGCGGCATGCCCGGGATCAGGCCGAGCAGCGACAGGATGCCGGCGGTCAGGAACATGGCCTGGGGGCGGCCGAACATCTGCCCCATCAACTGCTGGCTGAGGTCCTGTTCGCTCGACACGCGCGAAACGACGATGCCGGCGGCGGTCGAGATCACCAGGGCGGGGATCTGCGCGACCAGGCCGTCGCCTATGGTC
>CAIXFP010000261.1 GCA_903918705.1 uncultured Pseudomonadota bacterium | reverse complement strand
GATCTGGCCGACATGCGCTTCGTCAAGCCCCTGGACCTGGACCTGCTGCGGCAACTGGCGGAGAGCCACGGGCGTCTGGTGACCATCGAGGAGAACGCGGTGATGGGCGGCGCCGGTGCCGCCGTGTCCGAAGCCCTGGCCGGCATGGGCATCACCCTGCCCATCCTGCATCTGGGATTGCCCGACCGCTTCGTCGAGCACGGCGACCCCAACATGCTCCTGGCCCGATGCGGCCTCGACGCCGCCGGCATCGAGCGCAGCCTGCGCGCCTGGTTACCGAGTTGAAAACGCATTTTCGGCTTGCCTGAGGGGCGCCGAGCCCGTATCATGCGCGTTTCATTTTTCCCGCAGAATTCAAGGAGTCTCACGTATGGCCAATAGCGCACAGGCTAAGAAGCGCGCCCGCCAGAACGCGGTGCAACGTTTGCACAACATGGCACAGCGCTCCGCCTACCGGACCGCTGTGAAGAAAGTCCGCAAGGCGATCGAAGCCGGTGACAAGGGCGCAGCCCAGGCCGCCTTGCAGGCCGAGATGAGCGTGATGGACAGCCTCGCCGACAAGAACATCGTCCACAAGAACAAGGCTTCCCGCCAGAAGAGCCGACTGTCCGCCGCCATCAAGGCGATGGCCTGATACACCACGTTTTTTGAAAAAAGCCAGCCCGGCGCGCCGGGCTGGCTTTTTGTTCGGGCGGGTCTCAGCGCGGCAGTTGCCTGCCACTGGCCACCTCCAGGTCGTTTTCCCTGGCGAAGTCGAGCAGGAACCTGAACATTCGGGCATCACGTCGGGCCAGTTCCCGCTTGATCACCACGCAACGCACCCCGGCACGGGTGACCGGCTGGACATCGGGCGAGTAGTTGACCCGATGGTCGGGGCCGACATGGCTGACAACGCCGGCGAGGCGATCGGCCCAGTCGCTGGGACGAAAGATACGCCCCTGGATAGTGACGCCACGGATTACGAGTTCTCCACTGAATTCGTCTGACATGGCGACTCCGGCGCAAGTCCTGGGTGCGGCGATTCTAGCAGCGCATGCCGCTATAATGCCGCACTGCATCAAACCACAAGGGAAGCTCAACCATGAACCTCGATCGCGTCTCCTCCGGCCGCAACGTTCCCGACGACATCAACGTCATCATCGAAATTCCGGCGCATGGCGAACCCATCAAGTACGAAGTGGACAAGGAGACAGGCGCCATGTTCGTCGACCGTTTCATGTCCACCGCCATGCACTACCCCTGCAACTACGGCTATGTGCCCCACACCCTGTCCGAAGACGGCGACCCGGTGGACGTGCTGGTGGTGACCCCGATCCCGCTGCTGACCGGCGTGGTGGTGCGCTGCCGTCCGGTGGGCGTGCTGAAGATGACCGACGAGGCCGGCGTCGACGCCAAGGTCATCGCCGTGCCGGTGGAGAAACTGTGCAGCATGTACTGCGGCGTGCAGCGCCCGGAAGACCTGCCCGCCCTGTTGCTCAACCAGATCAGCCACTTCTTCGAGCACTACAAGGATCTGGAACCGGGCAAGTGGGTGAAGGTGGACGGCTGGTCCGGTCTGGAAGACGCCCGTGCCGAGATTCTCGCCGGTGTCGACCGATACAAGTCCGCTCCGGAAAAACCGATGTTCTGACGGGCATGGCGTTGGCCTCAGCTCCAAGAATGGCAGTCTCGGCCGTGCCTGCCCCCCCTCGTCCCCAGCCCCTCTCCCGCTCGCGGGCGAGGGGAGCTTCGAGCGTCGCTGGCGCGACGGTTACCGCGTTGAAAATTTGCATCCTCTCCGACAGCCACGACAACCGCCGTCTGCTCGGAGAGGCCGTGGAAGACGCCAAGGCGCGCGGCGCCACGGCCGTGCTGCATTGCGGCGACGTGGTGGCGCCCACCACCTTGCGGGTGCTGAAGAAATTCGAGTTGCCGGTACACGTGATCCACGGCAACAACACCGGCGACCTGTTCGCCATGAGCAAGATGACCCACGAACCGGACAGCGTGGTGCGCTACCACGGCCAGGACGCCGTGGTGCACCTGGGCGGGCGTAGTGCCTTCCTGGTGCACTACCCGATCTACGCGGCGGCCCTGGCCCTGACTGGCGATTACGATCTGGTCTGCTGCGGCCACGACCACCGCGCCAGCATCAAACAGGTGAGCAACGTAAAAGGGGGCATCACCCACCTGCTCAACCCCGGTACCGTGGGCGGCGTGGGCGCGAAACCCACCTACATCCTGGCGGACCTGGAAACCCTGCAATTCGAAATCCGCGAAGTGCCCACCGCGCCGGGCGAGGCGTGCAACACGCCGCCGGTGACAGTGCACGCGGCCTAGGGCAGAACGCGCAGCCGTAGGTCGGGTTACGGCGCGATGAAGGCCGCGCCTGACCCGAGCTACCCGCCCTACCCTCGCACCTGCCGCACCAGCTTCGCCAGATCCTCCGCCGGCAGCGGCGAGCCGAAATAGTAGCCCTGCACGATCTGGCAGCCGGCCTGCTTCAGGAAGGCCAGCTGTTCCTCGTTTTCCACCCCTTCCGCCGTCACCTCGATCCCCAGGCCGGCGGCCATGCCGATGATGGCGGTGGCGATGGCGGCGTCGTCCGGGTCGATATGGCTCTCGTTGACGAAACTTTTGTCGATCTTGAGGCGATGGATGGGCAGGCGCTTCAGGTAGGACAGGGACGAATAGCCGGTGCCGAAGTCGTCGATGGCCAGCTTCACGCCCAGGTTGGCCAGTTCGGTGAGCTTTTCGATGGCTTCCATGTTGTGCTTGATCAGCACGCTCTCTGTGATTTCCAGTTCCAGGGCGCCGGGTTCCAGGCTGCTTTCCATGAGGGCGTCGCGCACCTGCTGCACCAGTTCGCCGTTGTGGAACTGACGCGGCGACAGGTTCACCGCCACGGTCAGGCCGCTCAAACCCTCCTCGCGCCAGGCGCGCATCTGCCGGCAGGCGGCGTTCAGCGCCCAGTGGCCGAGCTGGTTGATGAGGCCGGATTGCTCGGCGATGGCGATGAAATCGCTCGACGCGAAGGTGCCGAATTCCCCCGACTTCCAGCGCAGCAGCGCCTCGACGCCGACGATGGCGCGGGTTTCCACATCCACCAGGGGCTGGTAGTAGAGCAGCATCTCGTCCCGTTCCAGGGCCTTGCGCAGGCTGGTTTCGATGGCGAAATGCTGCAGCGCCTTCAGGTTCATGTC
>CAIXFP010000260.1 GCA_903918705.1 uncultured Pseudomonadota bacterium | reverse complement strand
GTTGGTCGGCACGAATGCGGAAACGTCACCGGCCTGGGTTTCAATGATCGGCAGCGCGGTAAGAGATCCTGTCTTGCCTTTGACACCGGAGAGACGCTCGACAAAATCGGCGTTGACACGGGCGGACCGCTCCAACAGCCGTGAATGCAGATAGAACACATCGCCAGGATAGGCTTCGCGGCCAGGCGGCCGGCGCAGCAGCAGGGAAATCTGGCGGTAGGCCCAGGCCTGCTTGGTCAAGTCGTCATAAACGATGAGCGCGTCGCGTCCGGAATCTCGGAAGTATTCGCCCATGGTGCAGCCGGCGTAGGGAGCGAGGAACTGCATGGCCGCCGGGTCGGAGGAGGTGGCGGCGACCACGATGGTATGGGCCATGGCGCCGTGCTCTTCCAGCTTGCGCACCACGTTGGCGATGGAGGACGCCTTCTGGCCCACGGCAACGTAGATGCACAGGACGCCGGTGCCCTTCTGGTTGATGATGGCGTCGATGGCCACGGCGGTCTTGCCGGTCTGGCGGTCGCCGATGATCAACTCGCGCTGGCCGCGCCCAATGGGCACCATGGAGTCGATCGCTTTCAGGCCGGTCTGCATTGGCTGCGAGACGGACTGGCGGGAAATCACACCGGGCGCGATTTGCTCGATGGGTGCGCTGGCCGGGCAGTTTACCGGTCCCTTGGCGTCGATGGGCTGTCCCAAGGCGTTCACCACGCGGCCGAGCAACTGGTCACCCACCGGGACTTCCAGGATGCGGCCAGTGCATTTGACGATATCGCCTTCCGAGATGTGCTCATATTCGCCCAACACCACGGCGCCGACGGAGTCGCGCTCAAGATTCAGCGCCATACCGAAGGTATTGCCGGGGAACTCCAGCATCTCGCCCTGCATGACTTCGGCCAGACCGTGTACGCGCACGATGCCATCGGTGACGGAGACCACAGTCCCCTGGGTACGCAGTTCCGAACCGGCGTCCATGTTCTGGATGCGGCTCTTGATCAGCTCACTGATTTCGGAAGGATTGAGTTGCATGTGAACTCCAGTAATTAAGTTTTCAGAGTGACAGCAAGGCTTTCCAGCCCACCGCGCACCGAAGAATCCATGACTTCGTCGCCAACCTGGATCACCACGCCACCGATCAGATCGGCATCGAGGGACTGGGTGGCACTGATCTTGCGCCCGAACTTGGATTCCAACCGGGCGACCATGCCGGTCATCTGCTCCTGGCTGAGTTCGTAGGCGCTGGTGATGTGCGCGGCCAGTTCACCCTCTTGCGCGGCCTTGAGGGCCTCGAACAAAGCGGCGATTTCCGGTAGCAGGTCCAAACGCTTGTTCTCGACAAGCAGTTTGGCCAGATTGCCACCTTCCACACCCAACTGTTCGCCAGCAACAGCAATGATCAATTCAGACACACGCGCCGACTGGATCGCCGGATTACCGGTCAGATTCCGCATCTGATCATCGCCTGCGATCCGGACCAGTAGCGCCAGACGCTCGGACCATAGCTCCCAGTCTTTGGCGGCGGCGGCCAGTTTGCCCACGGCTTCAGCGTAGGGGCGGGCTAGGGTTGCACGTTCCATGTCGTTGTCGTCCCGGCTTACAACTCGTTCTTGATCGCTTCGAGCAGATCAGCATGGGCCTGGGCATTCACCTCTCGGCGCAGCACCTTGCCGGCACCGGCGATGACCAGGTTGGCAACATCGCCGCGTAGCGCTTCACGGGCACGATGCGTCTCCTGCTGGATCTCGGCGCGAGCAGCGATCAGAATGCGCTCCCCCTCGCCCTTCGCCGCAACCTTGGCCTCTTCAATGATCTGGCTGGCGCGTTTGTCAGCCTGGGCAATGATCTCGGAAGCCTTGATCTTGGCGTCGTGCATCGTTTCGGTGGCTCGACGGGCGGCCAACTCCAACTCATGCTTGCCGCGATCAGCGGCGGCCAGGCCGTCGGCGATCTGTTTCTTCCGGGTTTCCAGGGCTTCAACTATCGGGGGCCACACGAACTTCATGCAGAACCACACAAAAATCATGAAGGTGATGGACTGTCCGATCAGGGTCATATTGATGTTCATGACCGCTCCTCTTGCGGGTTATCGCGTTGATTGTTCAGGCCGCGACGGCGAAGAGAACATACATGGCCAGACCGACAGCGATCATCGGCACGGCGTCAACCAGGCCCATGACGATGAAGAACTGGGTGCGCAGCATCGGGATGAGTTCCGGCTGGCGCGCCGCGCCTTCCAGGAAGCGGCCACCGAGGATACCGATACCCACGGAAGCGCCGAGTGCGCCCAGACCCATCATGATGGCACCGGCGATGAACAAGAGAGCTTGTACTTCAGTCATGGTTTTCTCCTAGAAACAATTCAGAAAGCGAAAATCGGTGGAATCAGTGGTGTTCCTGATGCGCCATGTCCAGATAGACGATGGTGAGCGTCATGAAGATGAAGGCCTGCAGGGTGATGATCAGGATGTGGAAAACAGCCCAGGCCCATTGCAGCACCCCACCGGTAAGTGCCAGGACTGCGCCGCCGGAAAACATGATGGCGATCAGGATGAAAATCATTTCGCCGGCATACATGTTGCCGAACAAACGCAGTGCCAGGGACACCGGTTTGGCTATCAGGTTGACACCTTCCAGCAGTAGGTTGGCAGGCATCCCCCATTTTCCGAACGGTTGCAAGGTGAGTTCGCCCACGAAACCACCCAAGCCTTTCATTTTTACGCTGTAGTAAAGCACCATGACGAACACCGTCAGGGACATGCCGAAGGTGGCGTTCGGGTCGGTGGACGCGACGACCTTCATGAACGGCAATCCGGACATGCCAGCAAGCCGCGGCAGCCAGTCGATGGGCAGCAGATCCATGAAGTTCATCAGAAAGATCCAGATGAATATGGTCAGGGCCAGGGGGGCAACCATGGGGTTGCGCGCGGTAAAGGAACCCTTGACGCTGGAATCGACGAACTCCACCACCCACTCCACGAAGTTAACCAGACCACTGGGTACACCAGTGGCGGCCTGCCTGGCTACCTTGTGGAAGAAGAACAGGAACAGGGCGCCGAGCAGGATCGAGAAACCCATGGTATCCACGTTGATCGCCATGAATCCCATATCCTTGGCTTCCTGGGCCGTGTGCGCGAGGCCCCACGTGCCGTCGGCATGCTTGCCATAGGTCAGGTTCTGCAGGTGGTG
>CAIXFP010000259.1 GCA_903918705.1 uncultured Pseudomonadota bacterium | reverse complement strand
CGTCCGATCCATCCATAACACCGTTGTCGTTGGCGTCCAGATAGACCTTGCCGCCCAAGCTGCTGCCCTGGACCTCGCCGAAATCGTTGTCGGTGGAGGCACTGGACGCATTGAATGCCATGTTGGAAATACGGTTCTGCGCCGGGTTGCCGGTAAAGCTGGTGTTGTCCACCGAGCCACCCTGGCTGCCGGCGGTCTCACGACCATCGAGATAGCCTGTGGGTTGGGTCTCGACGAGGCTGTAGGTGCCGTTTTTGATGTTGCTGAAACTGTAGCTGCCATCGGCGCCGCTGCTGACGGTCTGGCTGACCGCCGCCCCCGATGCCGTGGCGCCGCTCAGGCTGATGGTCACGCCGGACAACGGAGTTTCACCGGCATCCTTGATGCCGTTGTTGTTGGCATCGACATAGACATAGCCTTTGATGTCGTTGGCGATTTCCCCGAACTGATAGCCGTCTGCCTTGTCGATGCCGGTGATCTGAATCTCGCTGAACAGGCTGGCATTGCTCCAGCTAGTGGCCGTACCAGGCGCGCTGGCCCCGGTACCGAGCCGATTGCTGCCTTCGGCGTAATCGAGGGGCTGGGTTTCTGTAATCCGATAGGTGCCTGGGCGCAGCATGGTAAATGACCAGGAACCGTCCGCCGCAGTCGTGGTAGTCAGAGGACCGATCGTAACGTTGTTGGCCGGGTTGTCTGTTCCGGTAAGAGTGATCACTACACGCGGCAGCGGGACGTCGGCGGCATCCAGTTGGCCGTTCCTGTTGACGTCCCAATACACGATGCCGGAAATGCGGCCGTTGCCGATCTCGCCGAAGTTGTTGTCGGTCGAACTGATCCCGTTCGCGACGATGCCGCTGATGATGGGGGACGAGGTTCCGGCTGCCGTAGCCGCGCCCCCCGCAGACCCCACCGTGGCTTTCCCGGGAAGATAAGGCGGCTGCGTCACGGCCACCGAGTATCCACCGGGATTGGCGCTGGGCAGATTGCTGAAGCTGTAGCTGCCATCGGCAGCGGTCGTCTGCGTGCAAGAGGGAATCAAGGTACAGACGCTGACACCGGACCTGGTCGTGCCGGACAGTGTCACCGTGACACCGCTGATGCCGACTTCCCCGGCACCGCTCCTGATCCCGTCATTGTTCAGATCGAGGTAGACATAACCGGAGATCGCGCCGCCTTTCTCGCCGAACAGATAGCCGGTTCCACCGACCCCCGAACCGAGGGCTATGCCGCTGATGGTCGTGCCTGTGGTGGCCGATCCGGCCGGCGTGCCGGGCGCCGTGGTCCGGTCGACATAATTCACGGGTTGGGCTTCGGTCAGGACATAGGTTCCGGAAGGCAGATCAGTGAAATTGAAAGCGCCGTTGCTCAGGGTCGTCTGGGTGCAATTCGCGCTCCCGATCACGCTGCAAATATCACCGCCACCCGTGGGCGTACCAGACAGGGTGACGGTGACGCCATTGATGCCGGTATCCGTGCCATCAAGGCTGCCGTTGTCATTCTTGTCCAGATACACGCTGCCGGAGAGGGAGGCGCCACGCTCGCCGAAGAGATAGCCGGTACCGACCTGCCCGGTGCCGATGACGATGCCGCTGATCGTATCGAGGGTGGAGGGCGAGGCGACCGTCCCCGTCGCGGTTCCATTTACCGTACCCGCCGTTTCCGTACCATCGCCATAGCTGGAGAGAATGGTGGATGAACTGCCGTTTGCCGCGCGTTCCGTCAACGTATAGCCGCCGGAATCGCTGCCCGGTATTCCGACAAAGGCGTAGTAGCCGTTGCTGTCCGTTATGACCGTGCAACTGGTGAAGGTGCCGTTGAAATAGCTGCCGCCACAGACCGACCCGTTCGTCGCCGCCGCGATGCCGGACAGGGTCACCGCCACGCCCGGGATGCCACGTTCGCCGGTGTCCTTGGCGCCGTTGTTGTTGCTGTCCACATAGACATAGCCGGAAATCTGCGTCGTGCCGTTCTGGCCAAAGTTGTAGTTGATCAGGGCATTGCCGGACGCCACGGCGATGGTGCTGACCGTTTGCGGTGAGGTGGGGGAGCTGCTGGCCGCACCGTTTCCGCTCCCTACCTGGGCGCCGGTCACGAACATGCCGGGCGGCGGCGTTTCGCTCACGGTGTAGGTACCGGGACGCAGGCCGGTGAAGCTGTAAGCGCCCGCCGATCCCGACGACGTGGTCGTGAGGGAAACAGGATTCGAGAGATCGTCGGTCCCGGTAAGCGCGAGCTGAACCGAACCGAAACCGATGGTCTCGTTGCCATCCCGGGTGCTGTTGCTGTTCGCGTCGAAATAGACATAGCCCGACAGGGAAGCGGGCAGCAGCTCGCCGAAGTTGCGGTGGGGCAGCGTGGCGCCCGGCGCCAGGGCGCTCTGGACCACGCTGATCGTGTCGCTTCCGGCGGCACGGCCTTCACTCCCGGCAATGACCGCAGAGCCGTCGAAATCCTTGCCATCCAGGGTGCCCGAAGGTTCCGTCAACTCCGTGACGGTGTAGTTACCCTGGTCGGATGGCGGCACGGAGAAGAAATACGTACCGGAGGAAGTGGTCGTGTAGTTGGCCGCATTCAACGGGTTACCCAGATAGTCGTTGCCGCTGATTTTCAATACGGCGCCGGCGAAACCCGTGGCCTCGCCGTTGTCGATCAGGCCATCGTCATTGGCATCCAGCCAGACGGTGCCCGACACCGTGACCGGGGCGTATTCCTCGAAGTTGTAATTACTTGCCACTTCGTTGTTAACCAGGGTGATATTGGTAATGCTGTCCGCGGCACCTCCCACCACGCCGCGAGCCGCTTTGACCGTGCCGCCTGGCGTGCCCACAACGCCGGTACCGACGCTGGTGTAGCCATCGTAATAAGCGGCGGGCTGGGTCTCGGTGAGCGTCCAGGTGCCAGGCGGCAGATTGGCAAAGCTGTAACTGCCGTTGGCCGCCGTCGTCGTCGTGTGCGTCACCCCATTGGCCAGCCCCGACGTACCCGTTACGGTGAGGCTTACCCCGGAGATGCCGGTCCCGGAAGTCAATCCGGCCGCCAGGGTCGTGCCCTTGAACACCGTGCCGCTCAAGGAGGCATAGACCGGCACCTGAATGTTGCCGCTGGAACAGTTGTTTCCCGAAGTCGGATCGCGCGAGTAGTTGTGGCCCGAGTTGTTCGGATCGGGCGCCGGCACGACGCAAGCCGTGTTGCTGATATTTGTCGAATAGGGGCCGGTGAACACCGCCGGGTCCGCCTTCACCGGAATGGTCAGGGTCACCGTCTTGGTCGCGTCTTCCGAACCCACCGCACTGGCATCGACCGGAATGGCGCCCAGGTTGCAGCTCAGGCCGGAAGCGCCCACCGCGCCGGTGCAGGTGCTGCCATTCGTGAGGCTGACCGCGCTGCCGGCGCTCACGCCGATCGTGCCGGCAATGCGGAAGCCCGTGGGCAGGCTGTCGGTCACGGTGGCCAGGTAGGCCGAGGCAGGGCCGATGTTGCGCAACTTGACGATGTAATTGAAGACCTCGTTGATCTGGATCGTGCTGATCGGCAGACCCGTGGTCGCCGATACCGCCTGCTTGGAGTACACGGTCAGGTCAGTCTTGGGCAGCAGGGTAGTGGTTTCGAGGATGCGGTTGTTGCTGTTCGGGGTGTCGTAGTTCGGGCTGGGCGTGCAGGAGGCGACGTCGCCGCCATCCCCGGTGCCGCCGCCTTCCGCGGAACAAATCTTGGCGATGTCGGTGAACACCGTTCCCTTGGTCATCGAACCGCCGGTGGGATTCGTGGCCAGCGAGTAATTCATGTCGATGACCACGCTTTTGCCCGGCGGCAGCACGTTATAGGAGCAGGTCACATACGAAGTCACGCCGGCGGCCGGCGTCGCGACACAGTTGATGCCCCCACTGGGCGAGAAAGTGCTGGAAGCATCCAGCGAGGCGCCCGTGAAGGTCATCGAGTAGCCCGAGGGCGGACTGGGAATGTCGATGACCTGGACCGCATTGGCGGTGGAGGTCGAGGCGTTGGAATTGGTTGAAGTGATCTTGTAGTTGATGACGGGCGGTACGGTGTCGTCCCAGTCGACCGGGTCGACCAGATCGGTATTGGTGATGGTCAGGTCCAGGCTAGGAGGCAGAACGGTGACCGTGGCCGTCGCGGTGTTGTTGGTGGTGTTCGATTCGGGGGTATCGGTCTGGACCCGGACGTGGTTGGTATAGGTGGTGTTGACGCCATCCGGATACGGGTACTTCGGAATGGCCGTGTATTGCACGGTCACCGTCTTGCGGGTGCCGACGCTGTCGGGATTGATGGTGCCGAGATCGCACTCCAGGCCGGTGACGCCACTGAAGGTCGGGTCCGATACGGTGGGATTCATCGTCTGGACGACGCAACTGCTACCCGCCGCGACGCCGTTGATGGTGGCGGAATTAGGGAAGTAATAGAACCGGGTGGGGTCGAAGGCGTCGAACAACTTCAGATTGCTGGCGCCATCCGGCCCGTCGATGTTCACCTGGTTGGTGAACACCACCTTGGTCCCGGTGGGGGCGCTGGTGGGGTTGGCGGACTTGCTGACGTTGATGTCGGTCTGGGGATTGACGTTGACCGAGGCGCTGGCGGACAGGGTGCCGCTGATGAAGGCATCCGGCGAGGTGACCGTGGCGGTGTTCGAGATATTGGAGCCGCTCTTCATCGGCCGCGACACGCTCACCGTGATGCTGCGCGGCGCTCCTGAAGCGACGTTTTTGAGCGTGCAGGTGACGACCGGGGGAGTAGCGCCCGAGACACTACAACTCTCCCCCGTGCCCGCGGAGACCACCGCAGCGCTCACGCCGGTCGAAAGCGGGCTGGTGTTGTTGTTGCCCAGGTGATCGAAAGTGCCGTAGAGCGCGGAGGGAATCGGGTCGCTGATGGTCAGGGTCGGAATATTCGTGCCGCCGGTCAGGCCGCTCACCGAAGCGGTGACGGTGTAGATGAGGGTGTTGTCCGTGCTGGCCAGGGTCGCGCCATTGACCTGCGGACCTCCCGACGTCGGTGTCGTGGCGGTCTTGGCCAGCGTGACCGTGGCATTCACCTTCGAGGTATTGATGGACGCGTTCAGGCAATCTCCGGAGTTTTGATCCAGGGTGTAGCCGGCGTCCGCCGCCCGGCCCGCGCAGGCGGTATTGGTCAGCGCATAAGCTCCCGGAGTGGTCAGGCTGGCGTGGCTGACGAGGACCAAGGGCAGCAGGCTGGCTCCCGGTGCGAGCGCGTTGCTCGACGAGATCGTGGTGCAGGTCACCACTTGCCCGACAGTGCCGGACGGGGCTGAACAACTCCAGATGCCCGCGGAGCTGTTGCTGTCATAGATCTCATCCGACCCGAAGGTATCGGTCACGGTGATGGTGCCCGTGGCATAAGCGTTGGAACCGCCGCGGTTGGTCACCGTGATGGTGCTGGTGATGGAGTCGCCGTCGGCCACCAGGCCCGAACCCGCGGTGCGCACCTTGGTTTTCGCGGAAACGTAGAGATCGGCATTGGGCGTGACGGCGCCGCAATTCACCGAAATCGTGTTGTTGCCCGAGTTGGGGTCCACCATATTGGCGGCCAGCAAGGCCACAGTAGCGCTGTTGTTGCCCGCGTTGCAGTTGTCGCTGGAGCCCGGCGCGGTGACCGGGATGTCGAAGGTGACCGAGGCGCCCGGAGCCAGGGTGGCCGGGTTCGTACAGGTCACGACGTTCGAGACATCGACCGAACAGGTCGCGGGCAAGGAGCCCACCGTCCAGGCGCTGGCGATCGCATCCGTCACCCTCGCTCCGCCCAACGGCACACTGGCCTGGCTGCCGGCGGCATTGCTGATGCCGATGCGGAAGACGGCCGGCTGCTGGTAACCCACGCTGGAAACCGAAGTGCTGTTGAACAGGAATACCTTGCTGGCGGCCAGGTCGACCTGAGGCACCGTCAACGTGTAGGCCACCTGGGCGCTGTCATTGCCGGAATTGCTGTCGGTCAAGCCGGAGGCGGGCAGCAGGGACACGACGGCCGTGTTGGTGTTGCCGCTGCCGGAAGCCGGCGCGGTCACAGGGATGTCGAAAGTGACCGACTGCCCCGCCGACAGGGTGCTCTGGTTTTTACAGGTCACCGTCCCGCTCGAGTTCAAACAGCCGGCAGGCATCGCCCCCAGGGTCCAACTGGGGTCGAAGGCATCCACGACCTGGGCGCCGTTGGCGACGATGCCGGGGGAGCCGGCGCCATTGCTGATGCCGATGCGGAACACCGCGCCCTGGCCATAGGGCACGCTGGTCGTCGGGCTGCCGCCCACGAGCAACTGCTTGCTGGCGGCGATGTCGGCGGTCGCGGCACCCCAGGTACAGGCCACGGTGACGGAGTCGTCGGCGAAATTCGTGTCGCTCATGGTGGCGTCCAGTAACGCCACCGTCGCGGTATTGCCGGGGCAACTGCCCGAGGCCGGCGCCGTGACGGGAATGTCGAAAGTCTGGGTGTCGCCCGAGGCCAGGATCGACCCGTTGCCGCAGGTAACCGTCCGGGAGTTCAAGTGGCAGCCGGAAGGCATGGCGCCTATCGTCCAGCCGGCGCCGATGGTGTCGCTGACCGACGCCATGTTGACGGCCACACTGCTGGGGCCGTTGTTGGTGAAGCCGATGCGGTAATAGGCACTGCCGCTGTAAACCACGGTCGAGGCGCTCACGCCATTCGCATAGAGCGCCTTGGTGGCCGCCAGGTCCGTGGGCAGCAGCACGTTGACATGGGTAGTGGCGGGGCCGTTGTTGCCGGTGTTCGGGTCGCTGCTGTTGCTGGCGATGGCCACCGTGAAGGGCACGCTGCCGGAAATACTGGTGGAGAGCACGCCCGTGATGGCGATGTCCGGGAAATTGCCACCGGACGCCACGGCGGAACCGGTATAGCTACAGGTGACGGTGTTGCTCGCGTTGCTACAACTCCAGGGCGTCCCGGTGGGCACCGACACCGAGCCGAAGTTCGAGGTGGGTGTGGGCAGTCCCACCTGCACCGTGGCCGAGGTCGCCGTGTCCGGGCCGTTGTTCTTGATTTTGGCCGTCACGGTGAGACTGTTGCCGCCCACTGTGCTGCCGCCATCGGGAATCTGCGTGCCGCCGTGGCTAACGATGATCGGTGTGGCCTGGAGCGCCAGATCGAAACCGGTGTTGACCGTGATCTGCTTGGGCAGCGAGTTGTCGCTCGGGTTGTCATCCGTGCCCAGGCTCCAGTAGTCGGCGAGCATCCCATCGGCGCCGGTGCTCGTCGCCGTACCGCTAAAGTTCAGGGTGATGGTCTGGCCGAGGGCCACGCTGGCGTAGTCGCAATAAAGCATGCGCAGCGTGTTGTAGGGCGCACCGGGATCCGGATTGTTGCCGCCAGGTGCGCTGTCGAAGGTGTGCGGCGCATTCTCGAACTGGCACCCCGCCGGTGCCGACGCGAACGAGAAATTGGCGGGAAGAAATACCCGGAGGCGGGCATTGCTGGCCGGGTCGCCGTTGTTGCCGGCTACCACCGTAAAGGTCTCGCTGGCCCCGTCCAGCAAGGGTGTGGTGTAGGTAAAACTGGAGACCTGGAGATCGGCGGCAGCGGCCGGCAAGAGGGCCAAAGCGGCCATGCCCAGCGTGATCGCGAGGATTTGCCGCAGGAGCCCCCTGGCCGCGCCAAGGAAGAAGCCCACCGGAAGCGGGACACGACGGCATGACCAAGCAGCCCCTGCCTTGTTCGGATTGACCCCGTGGAGCCACTGTCTCATCCCAGATGTAAGCATCGATCACTCCAAATCTTTGTGGCTGCCTGTTCAGGCCAGCCTCTCGGGCCGCGATTGTAAAGACAACCTTACTGGAAGCTGGTGATTATCCTCACTGGATTGAAGGAGTTACCAACCATTACCAGCGCCCCGCCGGATGAGTACCCCTACAATCCAGGACAAATTTTCTTGGGTCACGACATGAGCGACACCCTTTTGCTGGTAGACGGTTCCAGCTATCTCTACCGCGCCTTCCACGCCCTGCCCGACTTGCGCAACCCGGAGGGACAGCCCACCGGCGCACTGTATGGCGTCATCGCCATGTTGCAGCGGCTGCGCAAGGATTACCCGAGCGCCTTTGCCGCCTGTGTTTTCGACGCCAAAGGCAAAACCTTTAGAGATGATTGGTATCCCGCCTACAAGGCGCAGCGCCCACCCATGCCGGACGACCTGGCCGGCCAGATCCCGCCGCTGCACGCGGCGGTGGTGGCCCTGGGCTGGCCCTTGCTGATGATCGAGGGCGTGGAGG